>JAEEVO010000147.1 GCA_016290905.1 Lachnospiraceae bacterium
CTGAAAGTAAGATAGTTGGTTGTCAGTATTTCCCCTTTAACGCCCTTACTTTCAAGAGTCTGGAGCGTCATGAGCAAAGGCTCAAGACCGCTATCCGTAATAAACGCAACGCTTATCTGAAAATGATCGCACTTCGAAAGTTCTTCCTCTATCGAGGTAAGAACTTTCTTGCCCTCATCCCTGTTGTTGGAGATAAACTGCGGACGATACGAAAGCGCCGACACGACATTCCCGTCTATGAAGGCTGTTTCTATTCCGGATCTGATATCTTCTAGCTGCTGAACTAACATGTGTCACCTCAGAAATGAGACTGTTTGTTTGAAAAAGAATGCCGAAATTATTAACTAGTTTCCACTCTAAAACTAAAGATTCCTTTTTACCCATTCTCGAAAAGGCTTACTGAATAGAAACAGTATTACACCAATTACTAACACTGATATAACAATATTTCTCGGTACATCATTATTCGTGCCTTGCGTGGTCAGTCCTTTCAAAGCGTCACTTGCTCCATTAAACATGGTTCCGACCGCTTTATAGCACTTTGAACATACTTTATACTCTATTCCGAAAACATTGATCTTATGTGGAATATCGATTTTTGTCTGCTTGCATATACGACACTCAAAACGGAACACAGTAAGTAAAATGATTACGCCTACCACTATAAGCACATATATCAGTTTTCTGTCTCTTTTCCCCTTCATGGATTAATTACTCCCTTCAGTTTACCCGCGCATATGCCGCATAATATATCATTTACATTCTACATTCTCCGTGAACTCATATCAACATTTTTATGCCCTATTCTCCCCTGCATTCCTTATAAAACCTGCAGTTCAGGCAGCACATCCCGCACCGCTTTTCCCTGATCCTTTTCCTTCTCTGCAGCCAGTATATAATCCTACCCATATTCATTCATCCTCACATATTCTGTTTATTAGTATCTGCTCGCACCGGGTATTACTCTATTACTTTCGCTTTTCTGCATTTACGCCAGCTTCAGCTCATACTCATCCGCCAGATAAGGCACCATGATTCTATAATAGTTGACCAGTTTCATGACGCTCGTGTCTTTTGATTTCTTGGCCGCGAGCTCGTTCGCTCTGATACCCGCCTTGCACAGCTCATAGGTCCCGAATGTGTAGTTACGGGTGAACGCATAGATCATCTCGTTCCCGGCTGTGATGAGATAATAGTCGATCAGTTTCTTCTCGCCTTTGAAGTTCTTTTTACCGATAACCTTCATTTTCGCATCATCAAAAAATATCTTTTTCATAGTCGCTCCTTTCGTGTCTTGCCTCTTGCTCGCACCCTCAGGATACAAAAAAAGCTGTCCGATACGAACACCTAAGTATCGAACAGCTTTTCGAAAAACTAAGTCTTTTTCTTTTTCGTCAAATCAAGGTAGAATATATTTTTTAAATCATTTTGTATAAAAGTAAATTCTACAAGGTGGAAGTTACTCTTTGACAGATTCTAAGTTATAGTGGTACTGGTATCTATCTGTGCGGAAGGAGGACAATGAGTAAAGAGATACCGGGGAACAGATCCCATTTAACCCTGTCAGACCGCATATATATCGAACAGGCTCTGTATATGCGGCATAGTTTCAAGGACATTGCTGTCTTCCTGTGCAAGGATCCAACCACGATCTCCAAAGAGGTAAAAAGGTACGTAGAGTGGCAAAGTGGCTATTCCGCCAGGTTCGTTGGACACGACTGCAAATACTACCCTTCCTGCAAAGTGACCTGCCTGTGCTATATTGAGTGTGGCTCTCTTTGCAAGGATTGCGACAGTACCAACTGTGGAACGTTATGTAGCAAGTATTCACCGCAGGCCTGCCTGAAATTGAGCAGCCCGCCATATGTATGCAACGGATGCCAACTGATAACCCGCTGCTCTTATTCCAAATGTATTTACAGTGGCGAAAAGGCCAATAACAGGTATAAAGAGACACTTTCCGCTTCAAGGCGTGGAATAAATGCTTCTCCCGAGGAGATAGAAAGGCTGGACGGGATTATCTCCCCATTGATAAAGAACGGACAGCCACTCAGCCATATATTTGCTACGCATAAAGACGAATTGGGATGTTCACGGCAGACCATATATAACTATGTCGATATGTCCTTGTTCAGCGTTAGAAATATAGATCTTCCGAGGCGCATCCGCTATAAAATTCGAAAGAAGAAGCTGAACCCGAACCCTATTCAATACGAATATCGCAATAACCGTACTTATAAGGATTTCCTGGCATTTATGGATGAACATCCGGACTACGATGTAGTAGAGCTGGATACGGTTATAGGTAGCCGTGAATCCGGCAAATGCCTGCTGACAATGCTCTTTCGAAGCTCTAATTTCATGCTGATCTTCTTAATTCCTTCCTGCACGCAAAACTCAGTGCGAGAGGTATTCGATTATCTATACGAGCAGCTGGGAGCGACATTGTTCAGGAAGACTTTCCCGGTGATCCTTACCGATAACGGGTCTGAGTTTAAGGATCCATGGTCTCTTGAAAGAGACAACGCCGATAAACTGCGTACCCGCGTTTTCTACTGTGATCCGCATCACTCGAACCAGAAAGGGAAGTTGGAAAAGAATCATGAATTTATCCGTTATATCATCCCCAAGGGCAAAAGCATGCATAATCTCACGGAAGAGAAGGTACGCTTAATGGCATGCCACATCAACTCGCTGGCGCGCGATGGATTGAACGGACTAACGCCCTTTGATGCAGCTAAAGATCGGATAAATAAGAAAGTGTTGTACTTATTAGGACTCCGCAAAGTCTCCCCAGACCAGGTAATCCTTAAGCCAACACTTCTTAAATAAAACACTATTATTTTTGCACAGATAGGACCACGAAAACCGTTCAAGGCAGATCGTGGCGAGTGGAATTTATTTTTTGACAAAAAATCTAGTCGCCTGTTTGCCATGCAATCGGCCATATGGAACTTTAAATATAATACCGCATTTTCCGGGATTTGGAAAGAGAAACGCTTGAAAATGCGCTCAAAAAACTGTCACAGCTTATTTTTTTATCTGGAAGTGGAAGTAACTTTTTTATTTGACCATCAAATATGATGTATCGTTTATATGCTTCACAAGGTGCTTCCCATCGTCACAGATAAACATGTGGGATACCCCGCCTCCGGGACCGTGGATATCAACTGTATTGAGAGCCTCGACTGGCAGTCCCAGAAACATGGCGTTCCAGATACTGAGAAGATCTCCGTGCGAGACTATTATGATGTTTTCGTCATTACCCGCAATAATTTCTTTGTAAAAAGGTTCGAGACGGTTCCATGCATCGCGTCTGCTCTCTCCATCAGAGAACAATCTGTCGTCAACGGTTTTCTCGGGACACTCAAGATTTTCACGCAGCCATTGTACGGATTTCCCGCAGCATTTACCCAGATTTCTCTCTCTTAACTCCTGCCTTAGGAAAGGCTGCACGTCCAGGTATTTCGCGATCTCTTCCGCCGTCTGCTTCGCGCGCTTCAAGTCCGAAGAGAACATCACCACCTTTTTCCCGGCAAGTTCATCTTTCAGTTTCTTTCCGATTCGGTCCGCCTGACTCCTTCCAAGTTCGGTCAGATCCCAATCTGTCCAGGAACCGACCATCCCGTTTGTGTGATGGACCGACTGAGTATGTTGAACGGTAATGATATGCCTCATTGAATTATCCTCTCTTTTAATACTTCTGCTTCACTTATCGCTTCTGTGCACAGTTTCACCGCCCGCTCAACGA
>JAEEVO010000148.1 GCA_016290905.1 Lachnospiraceae bacterium
TTCCTAAGAGGAGGCTTTTATTTTGACTAAAGAACAATTACACAGGTACATTTCCGAGAGCACCGGGAATGAGGGCAATATATGCCAGATTTATGCCATTAAAGACAATGAGGTGGCACTCGATGATTGTTGGCATGGGTTCAAGACTATGGATGCGATGAATGTCAATTCCGTGACTAAAGGTATTGTGGCATTACTGACAGGGATTGCATTGGACAAGGGATTTATCAAAAGCTTAGACCGGAAGGTTATGGATTTCTTCCCTGATTACACCGTAAAACGTGGGGAGAAAACTATCTATGACGTTACAATAAGGCATATGCTCACAATGACAGCCCCGTATAAGGGTAAGTCGGAACCATGGAAGAAGGTATGTACTTCCACGGACTTTACGCTTGCAATCCTTGATTATCTTGGTGGCCGGAACGGAATTACCGGAGAATTCAGGTACGCAACACTTGGCATTCAGATTCTTGCGGGGATTATCGAGAGAGCAACGGAGGAAAAATGTATTGATTTCGCCAACAAGAATCTGTTTGAACCACTTAATCTTCCCAAGCGTATACCTCATGGAGACAGTTCTAAAGAGGATCAGTTTGATTTCTTTATGAACAAAAATCCCAGGAAATATGAGTGGTACTCTGACCCTCAAGGCTGCGTTACCGCAGGCTGGGGATTATGCATGTCGGCAAAAGATATGGCTGTTATCGGTGAACTTGTTTTGGATGGCGGACTTAGTGAAGGAAAGAGGATTATCTCCGAAGAATACTTAAAAGATATGCTGGCACCTCACATTAAGCTTGGTGAGCGATTTGGCTTCATGAACTATGGCTACTTATGGTACAAACCCTACGATGACAAAGATGTATATGCGGCTATCGGTGACAGCGGAAATATCATCTATGTAAACAAAGAGGAAAATGTATCTGTGGGAATGACCGGCACATTTAAACCGAGGATCTTTGACAGAGTTGAATTTATTGAGAAAAAGGTATTGCCTGCGATCTCGTAAAAACAGTTGGGAGGAGAGGGATGTATATTGTCAAAGCAGAGGCGGATCAGATAGAAAAAATCGTAGATATGTCTATCAGAGCTTTTGAAACAGACGTAAATGTCGGCGGAGCAAAAGGTAACTGTCCGCCTGAATTTGATTCAGTGGAATGGCATAAACAAATGGCTCGGGAGGGGCATTTGTATCAAGCAATGATAGGAAAAGATCTGGTAGGGGGAGCAATTGTATTTCCTGATGAAACAAAAAACAGCATATACATTGGCAGAATATTTATTGATAGCATCTATCATAGAAAAGGTTACGGAATCTGTTTGATGGAATGCATAGAAAAGGAATTCCCATGGGCTGCGGAGTTTAATCTGGATACACCCTGTTGGAATGAGAGGACAAATGCTTTTTACAAAAAAATAGGTTATCGTATCATTAAAGTTGAGGATGGATTCGTCTTTTACCGGAAAAGAAAAAGCGAACCCAATTCGAAAAACTAATTGTTTGGATTGGTGATGGATATAATTATGATCGATGATTTTAATGAGAATTCAGCAGACGCTTTATTCTGGGAAGAAGTTGATCCATATACTAAAGTGCCCATATCGGAGATAATTGAAAAAGACTGCAAGCGGAAATTAGTATTCTTAATCCCGATTATAATTGCAGCAGTAGTTATCTTTGTCTTTGGAATTTGCTGGTATCCTGATGCAAAGTCATCTAATGTTCTTTATGCGGGCAGAACAGTTTTGGCAATAGTACTGATTATCCCGTTATTTATCTGTTTATTCGTCAGTTCGTTTCTGCGGTACCTGAGATATCTTAAGAAGACAAGACACGGGATGTTTCGCTGCCGCCGCATTAGTATTGTTGCTAAAGACATGGGAAAGACACCGATGTTTAAACAATACATTTTTTCTGTTAAGAGTCTGGATGACAACGAAGATACCGCGAGGGTGTCTGTTGATTTTCGATTGTATGACGAAGCGATGGTAGGGCAAAAGGGGTGGTTAGTAAAGATCGATAAAGAGAGTTCAAGGCCTTGGGTGAGTCCATATTGGATCGTTCCGTTAAAGGTAACTTCGGCTGTCGTAACTAAACTTGTGACTGATAAAAATGAACACGAGTGATTTTGCTTGCTCGCTAAGGTTCTCCGCGCTTCGCTTGTGCGGAAATCGCTCGCAAGCTATATCACTCTTAGTAAAAATAGAATAAAAGAAACACTTAAACGACATTTTAATTCCCCGGTGTCGGATAATTAACAGAATGAGGTATTGTTGACGGTTGGAGGCATTATTTGTTAATGCCATAATTTGATAGTTGAAAATAAAACACCGCCAAAACTGCGAGCTTTTCTAAAGAAAGGTGCATTAAAATGCCTGACATAAAAGACTATTACACGGAAGCTATCTCGGCCAGCGTGATTACGATGCTGGAGCGTCCTGAGATCGTATCAAGGGTAGCTGCGATATTGCTGAGGACTTTCGGGCCGACGCTGGATACATCTAAGATCTCGATAGATACTTTCGCGGTCAGAGAAGAGCTCGAAGAATACAGGGATATCAATCACGACAAATTCCATTCAATAAAAAAGGTCCAGGTCAGGTATGACGGAAACCTCATAATGATATCCAAGCTTATGAAGGATATCGGATATGACGCATCGAAGCCTTCCGGCAGCATGAAAGTCTATAATCCCGTGATCGGGTGTCCTGTCGGTTGCAGGTACTGCTTCACGAAGCAGTTCTCAGACCATTTCGGGCTTGCTGAAGATTTCAGAAAGCCTGAGTTCAGAGGACCTTACGGATTTGTTACCGGCTTGGACGGGGAATCTCATCCTGAACTGTTCGATGTCATATCGGACACACCGATCGACTGGTTCCTGACATCGCTTTCAGACTTCGGGTGCTGGAGGCCGGAATGGCAGGAGAACGTCTTTGGACAGCTTATGGCGGCGACCGAGCTCAAGAAGAGGGCAGGCAAGCCGCTTGACACATACACTTTTCTCACGAAATGCCCGCAGGGGATAGATCTCAGTTTCATCGAGCCGGGGACGGAACTGACGAACGTCGTTCTCTCGTGCACGGTTGACATGAACAAGAATACGGGCAGGATCAAGACGCTCATAGACAAAGCAAAACACTTCCATCCTACGGTCCTCATCACGTATGAACCTGTTTTGGACAGGATCGAGCCCAAATACCTTGATGAACTCGCAGAGACTTTTGGACCGGAGAACACCTGGGTGGTAATAGGAAGGGAGATAGGAAACGCTGCCGGAAGGGTGGAGTTCGAATTTGGGTTCGTTAAGGACCTGATCGATAAATGCCCGGAACTTGGCATCCCGATAAAGATGAAACCAACCATCAAGCAGCATATAAAAGATGCCGGATATGAATTCCTTGAGCAGCATCCGTCCTGTATGATGGGCAGGAAACTCAATTTCTGATAAACAATTAGTACGAATGACATAATAAAGCTCCGTTGATTGGGGCTTTATTTTTTGCCAGCTGAAACCCGAATGATATAATTATCTTGTTTGAGTAAGAGATTCCTTGGTATATAAAAAACAACAGGATAATAGATCAACAGTAAAAGTTGTTAAGAGAAAACGGGAATAGTGTTATGGGGAAAAAGAAAAGAGAACACGTAGTTTTCGATCAAATGCTAAAGCAGAAAAAGAGTATCCCTTTTTCGAAAACAATAAGTGATAGCCCGCGAAAACAGAAAACAAAACCTTTGAAGTCAAA
>JAEEVO010000149.1 GCA_016290905.1 Lachnospiraceae bacterium
TTGTACCCCCTGTTCATTTGATAATGAAGCCATCAAACAAGAACACAAAACCAAAAACACAAAAACAAACAGGAGGACAAAACAATGAAAACTAACAACATGACAGAGATCAAGATTGATCAGCTCGTAACAGTAACAGGCGGCTATGTAGACGCAGTAGGCCCCGTAAATGCAGGAGTTCGTGTTAAGGCAGTAGGCCCCGTTGCATATCCTTATAAGGCAGAGATCAAATCCTGTGATCCCGCACTTACAGGAACAGGACCCCTGAATGGTACAGGACCCCTCGAAGGAACAGGACCTCTGGAATATCCGTACCTGACCGTAAAGAACGGCAAGAAAGTCGACTATCCGTACAAGGCAGTGGATTATCCGTACAGCACTGCTGTAGGATGGTATGACTAATAACAAGGATAAAAGTTCTGTTTGATTTCTAAAACCTAAAACGAAATAAGAGTCAGGAGCAATCCTGATTCTTATTTTTTGCATTCGTTTCAGGTCTGCTGTTCCCTGTCGGGAAATACAAGCACATCATCCGGAATGAAGATCAATATCGCTTTCGTATCATGAATATTCTTCTCGCGTATGCCGACACAGGTAGTGTATTTATATGTGTAATGCCTGCCTCCATCGTTAATGCAGATCTTGTATGATCTGACGCTTTTTACGACGGCATGATACGCGATGTACTTATGCTTTTTTACCACCCTCAGCCTGCATGCCGCGTTCGTAAAGTAATAAGCAAGTATCGGAATGCCGAAGGCTGCGATGAAGACCAGGGCAAAGAATAAAAAGCCTGCTGACCTCTCTATCTTGACATGAACTATTGCACCGATCAGTCCCGGTGCCGCCTGGTGCTTACCATTTACCATTCTTACAATGCCGGCGTTAACGATAAGGAGCATGAGGAAGATTACTGTCGCATGATCAAGCACCTGGTTCTTTAAGACCGCCCAAAAGAGCTTTCTTTCAAAGGATACAGGTGTCTTTACTTTGTAGAAGTTTTTATCCTCTTTGCATCTGTGAAGATTGCCGTTGCCGTAGAAGATCTTTTCCCATTTTTCCATGTCCTTCAATGCATAACGGACAGCATTGGGTGTTGAGATGATCCCCACAGCGGGAAAGATCGCCAGAGCTATGAGAAACTCTATATCTTTATTTTCGAGCGTGAAAAGAGTTACTGCCGCTCCAATGGCCATGAAAATAAAAACGATAATGACATCATCCCGGAAGTTTTCCGTAAACCGGTTCTTCTTTTCTGTATCGCGGTGGCGGATCAATACATAAAGCAAAACTAAAAGAACTGCTGTCAGGACCGCAAAGGCCAGGATGCAGACTGCGAGCATGTCTGCCCTTTCACCTTCGGTAATGACCTTTATGAGAGCATCGATCACAAACCCCAGCGAAATGCATGCAGCTACAGCCGTGCATGAAAAAAGCAATATCAACAGCAGTGCCAAACCGATCGGAAAAGGCTTCCCTCTATTCGGATCGTTCGTATTCTTAGATGTTTTTTTCTTACCCATTTGTTCTGTTCACTATCCCTTTTGAGGGCATGCCTCAGCTGAACTATTATATCACCCTGATATTAAAAGCCTATGCTTCCCTGCTCTGCAGGATCAGGCTTACGGCATCGTCATATTCAGAGCATTTCTTTGCTTTCTGCAGGTGCTTGAAGTCGCGTTCGCAGCCGTCGAAAAGGTTCTGCCAGTAAGACCACAGTTCCCTCATCTTATAAAGAACATTAATATCGGGCGACAAGACCTTCCGGTATTCTTCATAGACCGTGTCATGCAGTTTCCGGAATTTGGCATAGTCGGTCTGCGTTGTAAGGCCGTTAAGCTTGTCTGCAAGAGACGGATCGGATATAAGTCCCCTGCCTAACATTACGGGATCTAAAACGGCCCTGAAACGGCCTGTAAGCTCATCGTGGCCTTTTACGCCAAAGATATCACCGTTGTACACGAGGGGGCATTTAGAGCGTTCCAGAGCGTATGAGAAGTATTCTTTGCGGGTCTCCCCCTTATAGTAGTCTGACCTTATCCTGGGATGCACGATCAGTTCGCTCACGGGAAAGCTGTTAAAGATATCCAGGAGAGCATAAAACTCATCCGGTTCGTTGTACCCAAGCCTCGTTTTGACAGATATCCTCATGTCTTCTGCAGCGGCATAATTGTAAATGTCGTCCAGAAAGCTTTGAAGAGCAATTGTATCCGCGAGGAAACCCGCCCCTTTGCCTTTCGCGCAGACTGTTCCTGAAGGGCATCCGAGATTCAGGTTCACCTCGCTGTAACCCATCTCGTGAAGTTCTTTTGCAGCGTCTATAAAGCAGTCAGATCGGCATGCAAGGATCTGGGGAACCAGGTTTATCCCGTTGTTGTTTTCCGGAGCAACGTCATTTCTCTCACGCTGTGACATGGGAGCTTTCTCAGACGGCGTGATGAACGGCGTAAAGAACTTGTCTATGTTGCCGTAAATACTGCTGTAAGCATTGCGGAAAATATAGGTTGTAATGCCTTCAAGCGGCGCGAAATATATCTTCATCAGGTATGAGTCAGTTCTGTATCGCCTACTTCAACATTATAGACATACCTGCTGCTGACCCACTTCAACTGTCCTTTGCTGTTGATATACGGATCCAAGTACTTATAAGATACTCTCTTGAGATTTTTCTTCCTGAGCTTGGCTAAGAGCTTATTTGCCTGTTTTTTGGACATACCGGTCTGAGTCCAGATCCCTTTAAACACACCGAATCTGTCTTTTTTGTATGCTTTCTTAACCTTGTTAAAGAATTTCTTATCCGTCGAACCGACTGCCTTTACAACAGCACTGTCACTCATGAACTTTCCGGTGCTGACAGAAATGTTATAAACTCTTCTCTCCAAATCGTTGTCATACTCACCTTCAAATTCGACTAAAATGGAAACGAGCTTATCATTCACATAATAAGAATAGGTCGCACCCCATTTTTTCTTGTTTATGTCCTTTTTCATCTGGCTGTTTACAGCAGAAGTGTTTATGCCGGGAATAGTGACCTTTGGAATGTTGACCTTACGTTTTTCAATCCCGACCTTTATGGTTTTCTTCTCTGCAGTTGTAACTTTAGCAACGGTCTTTGAAACGGTTGTTTCAGTCGGAGCAGTTGTTGATTCAGTGGAGGACTCAGCAGGGGTTGTCTCTGTTGTTTCCGTAGTTTCTTCTGTCGTAGCTTCAGAGGTTTCAGATGTAGTGGTTTCAGCCTCTGTGGTTGTTTCAACGGATGTTTCAGAAGGAATGCTCTCAGTGGAAGCACCGGCCTTTGTGCATGCACTTGAAGACAACAGGCATGCCGTTAAAAGAATGCTTATTACCGCTTTTTTCATATGCACCTCGAAAAGATAGTCTAATGCAATTATTGTACTAATAATTCGATTTAATGGAAATCAACAAGCAAAAAGCCTGCAAACACATTGTTCACAGGCTTTCATTATGCTCTCTTCAGTCTCAGAAGAGTCTGCCGCTCTTCTTTGACGTATCGAGGATAGCCTTTACTCTCAGCGGGAAAATGGGATGTGAAGCAGTAAAGTTTATCACGAATCTTGCAAACCTCTCGAGAAAGTTATGGTCTTTGTTTGCCCATAAATCCGTTTCAGAAGAAAGACCGGAACTTGTGGCCCAGTGGGCCCGAAGTAATAAACTCTCCCCTGATAAGGTCTCCGGAGGCTCCCACATGAAGGTCCGCTGGATCTGTGAAAAAGGACA
>JAEEVO010000150.1 GCA_016290905.1 Lachnospiraceae bacterium
GACTGTCGCCGCAGAGGACGGAGACGCGATCTCACAATTTACTTTAGGTTTTATGTACTGGTCGGGCAGAGGAACCGAGCCTGATATCGATAAAGCGTATGAACTGTTTCTTAAGGCAGCAGAGCAAGACGTTCCGGAGGCGATGTACAACGTAGCAAAAATCTTGCTCACAAAGGATTTTGAAAAGAACAAAGATGAGGCGATAGGATGGCTGAGACGCTCGGCAAATGCAGGGTATGATACGGCTTATGATATGTTATCCGATCTGATCAATGATTGAAGGAATGCAGAATAACTGACGTATTGAGTGGGATTTTTGGGGGAGCAATATGCTTGACAGAACTATACCGTTTTGTAACACGATCTTGAAATGCTCGAGTTATAAAAACATAGAAGTTGAATTGCCGGAAGGATTTTCGATTGTATCTTATCATCCCGGATATGAAAAAGAATGGGCAAGACTCGAATGCGCTATTGGCGATTTTGAGTCACCTATGGAAGCTGAACAGTATTTCTCGGAATCTTATTTGTGGGATCCTGAAATGCTTCCGAATATTCTTTTCGCGGTGGACAGTAATAATGCTGTAGTTGGTTCATGTATTGCCTGGCAGGATAAGCGTGGATTAGAGGCGGTTTCTTCTCTTCATTGGTTAGTGGTTGATGAACAATATCAGAGGATCGGTCTGGGAAGAGCACTTAGTGTTTCCGTGATGAACATATATGCCGGGCAGAGTGCTTTTCCAGTGTATATCCACACCCAACCATGGAGCTGGAAAGCAATCTTATTGTACCTTTCACTGGGATTCAAATTGCAGAAGACAGATACATTTTCAAACTATGTGAATGAATATGACAAGGCCATGAATGAACTCGGAAAAATATTGACTGAAGACAAATTTGCATTGTTAAAGAATTCATCTGAAGAATAAAGAAGCTTAGCAATAATACAGCGTGTCTGAAAAAAGTGGTAGAGACAGGGCCATAGGGTGCTGATGCGATAAATGCTTCCGGAAGGATCTGTACTATGGATAATAGGAATAAGCTTGGGGGAACGTTTGATACTGAAGCCGTTTTATATGACAAGATGCGCCCGGGATATGTTGATGAATTGTATCAGGCTATATTCGATTACATTAACATAAATGAGAACAGCCGGGTTATTGAGGTCGGAAGCGGAACCGGTCAGGCCACCGAACCGGTTCTCAAGACGGAATGCGAACTTACTGCCGTTGAATACGGAGAGAATTTATCGCGGATACTTAAGGAAAAATTCGGAGCATATAAAAAGTTTAATGTAGTCACCGGCAAATTTGAGGACGTTGATCTTGAAGAAAATGCTTATGACCTTGTTTTCTCCGCTACAGCATTTCATTGGGTTCCCGAAGAGATCGGGTACCCTAAAGTTTTCTCTGTATTAAAGCCCGGCGGAGCATTCGCACGCTTTGCGAACCGCCCTCATAACAGTAAGAATGATCCGGACCTGGCCCATGAGATAGATGAGCTTTATTCTTTCTATTACAACAATTATTATGATGTTAAGCCGGGGACGAAAAAATGGTTTACTGAAGATAAAGCCAAAGAGATATCGTTGATCCCCTTCAAGTATGGTTTTGCTGATATTCAATATCATCTGTTTTACAGGGAAAGAGTCTTTAGCGCTGATGAATATACCAAACTTTTAGGGACATATTCTGACCACATTGCGATCGATGAGAAGATCAGAAATGAATTTTTCTCGAAAATAGAGGAAGCGATCAACCGACATGGCGGAACGATAACTATAAGTGATACTATAGATCTTGAACTGGCTCGTAAGCCTTGTGACTAAGCCGTTAAAAGTGATTGAAAAGCACAAAAGAGGTTTTCTTGATATGAATAAAACCGGAACGCAAACAATTGAGACTACCCGTCTTATACTCAGAAGATTTAAGATTGAAGATGCAGAGGATATGTATGAGAACTGGGCCTCGGATCCCGAGGTTACCAGGTTCCTGACATGGCCTGCTCATTCAGATGTCGAGATAACAAAAAAGATCCTTACAGACTGGGTATCCCGTTATGAAGACGGCGGATACTTTAACTGGGCAATGGAACTGAAAGAAAACGGAGCGGTTATCGGGAACATTTCTGTTGTTAAGTTAAACGAAGATACTGAGGCTGCGGATATGGGCTATTGCATGAGCAGAGCGTACTGGGGCAGAGGTTTGATGCCGGAAGCTCTGAAGGCAGTTATGGATTACCTGTTCGATGAAGTCGGATTAAATCGTATTGCCGCATGCCATGATGTAAATAATCCCAAATCCGGACGTGTTATGGACAAGGCCGGAATGAAGCAGGAAGGAATACTTCGCGTTGCAGGCAAAAATAATCAGGGAATCTGCGATGAAGTCTGGCATTCAATGATCCGAAGCGACAGATGATATGAGGAATAGTGACATGTATATACCCACACTGAACGTCCGGAAGATCAATCCCGCGATGAACGCAAAATTCATAACAAGTTTCTTATCGAAAGAGAAGAAGGATAATACTTCTAGGCCCTTTTACGATAAAACCATAGAGCTGTTTCCCGAACTTGAGTGTATAAGCGGGATCGATAATGAAACAGATAGAAATGCAGTCATTAGCGAATCGGTTAGAAGGCATTTATGTGAAAATGACGTTGTCATTACCGAAAGAATGGCTCATTTCAAAGAAGTTTTTGATTCGTTTATCTATCAGAATATTGAAGCGCAGTGTGAATTGTTCGATTACAAGTGGAGTGAACGATACCCGGAGATAGTCTGCTATGTCGGTTACCTTCCGTTTTACCCCAGAAGCGCTGAAGATAAATGCTTTTTTGTCTCATACCACGATGAAGAAAGAGTATTCTCCGGAGCGGTGCATGAGATCAACCATATGATCTTTTGGGAAAAGTGGAAAGAAATATCCGGAACACAAGGCACTGAGCCGGCTTTCCCGGATCCTCTGTGGTATCTCGAAGAGATAATAGTTGATCCCACTTTGAATGATGAAAGAGTGAGGAGATTTACTTTATACGAAAATCGTGCTTATCCTCAGTTCTATGTTAAGAAGAATGGGCTGAGCATCATGGACAGGGTAAAAGTATGCTATGCATCATACAAAGAAGACATTGCCGGATTTCTGAAGGAAGCATATGAGATCGTGCTGTCGGAGAATACCGGGAAATAAAAGCAAAGGACTTAGGGAAATGAACATACAGATATTCGGTACAAAGAAGTGCAACGATACAAAGAAAGCAGAGCGTTTCTTTAAGGAGCGCGGCATTAAGTACCAGTTTATCGACATGAAGGAGAAGGGCATGAGCAAAGGTGAGTTCACCTCTGTTGCCCAGGCCAATGGCGGCATCGATGCCATGCTGGATCCAAACTGCAAGGACCAGGATACGCTTGCCCTGATCCGGTATACCGCAGAAGAGGATAAGTTTGAAAAGATCCTGGAGAATCCGCAGGTGATCAAGACACCTGTTGTCAGAAACGGAAAGCAGTCCACCCTCGGGTATATGCCGGATGTGTGGAAGAAGTGGGAGTAGGGATTATTGGTAACGATGTTAGAGCAACAGTTTAGAATAAAATACAGTGAAATAATGGAGAAGATTAACTTCCAGCATAACATACTAAGAAGAAGGAGGAGTACGCGATGATTGAAAAGATGAAATGGACAAGAACTCCGAGAGTGTTTGTTCTT
>JAEEVO010000151.1 GCA_016290905.1 Lachnospiraceae bacterium
AAGAAAAAAATAACGATCTCGTGGAATAATGTTCTGTCGGTATTTGATAAGGCACTTGGTTTTCAGGGTAAGAGTCTTGAGAGCCCGGCAATTCTCGGTGACATAACAGTCACTTCTTACATCTTCCCGATCTTTTACAGGCTTGGTCTGATTGAGGTGCCTGATCAGGTGGCGGAGAAGATGCAGCTGAAGGGCGGAAAGTATAAAAGGAAAACCGACGGGAACGAACAATGAGTTGATGTTCAGATGTTTTTCCTGCTGTATGACGAGTTATATAATGTGGAGGTGAATGTGTTGAGCAAGATGGGTAGACCTAAGCTGGAGAATCCGGCTAATCACTTTGTAAATGTCAGAATGAATGACGAACGTTTCAAGAGATTGAAAGCTTACGCGGAGTATTCAAAAAAAACCATGACGGAAGTAGTGGTTGCTGCTGTTGATGAATATATTGACAAAAAAGAATCCGTGTCAAAAAATAATGCTTGAAAAACGGATCAAAATAATGTATATTATTTTCATAACACAGAACAAATGTTCGAATAATGAAAAAGGGGTAAATTGCAGATGTCGCTGACCTTGGTGAAAAAAACATCTGCGCATAGGGAGAAGTGGAGGTAATAAGCATATGAATCAGGATGTTTACACGCGTGATGGCGGATGAGACCCACACCATCTACGCACGTTGTGTACTTCGGAAGAGAGGCATTCAGTGAGCTGCCCGGACCTCGGGGGATTATAGTCGGCTCGCTTTGCGGATCGAGTAATCAACGTTCCGCAGTAACTTGTGAAGGTGACTTTCCCTTTCCTTTTCAAGGACGAGATCATTTTTGTGAATCGGAGGTGAAAAGTCAGGATGCAGGAGGTTGAATTCTATTGTCGGAAGTGTAAGAAATCCATGAAGATGTCGTACGGATTCTCAGGAGATGATAACGCTCCGGTGATGAACGGTATTATGATCAGATGTCACACCAATAAATGCACAAGGGTTGTGACGCTCAGGAACTTTACCGAAGGGCACGTCAGAAACATGGTTGACACACGAGGTAAGGTATACCTATAGAAACAGACGCAGCACGTGCAGTGTGCATCACATAAGCATTAAACTTAATTAGGACTTCATGATATGGGGGCATAGACCCACCGTGGACGCATGAAAAGATAATCAGTTAGAGACTGAGTCTTTTCATGCGTTTCTTGTTTTGACCCTCTTTCCGGTTATCGTCCGGAAAGAGGAGAAATGAATAATTGTATAAATACCAAGGAGATCGGGGCCAGGATAAGAGCATTAAGGATCAAGAACGGACTCACACAACAGAAACTGGCGGATGCTCTCAGAGTAACGCTGTCAACAGTCGGACGGATTGAATGCGGAATCAAGATGGCCTCGATCGATCTTCTTGTAGATATCGCAACTCTTTTCAGTGCTTCGCTCGATTATCTGATACTGGGGAAGCAGTGATCTCTTATATCCTGACGGGATATATAAAGTTTGTATCCACACATATAGAATCTTCTTTGTAAGGCCTACATAAACAAACCGGTTTGTTTCCATATTTCTTTTTGCAGGAGGAAAGACTATGCGGGAACAAAGCATTGTCGGGAGCTATTACAGGTTGGCTCCAGGAAAGCGGATGGATCTCATTGTTTATAACATTGACAGTTTTCCGGCTATGATCCGCGACTATGAAATGAATGTCGAAGAATGGCTGTTATCACGCCGATCCGCAGCGAGACAGGAGGCGCTTGCGGATCTCGGAGTCAGAGTGACCGGCGGTTTTAACGCTGCTTCACCGACAGAAAACGCGGTTTTTGAAAAGATGTGGGTTGAAAACATCATTAAGACCGGAAAACCGGATGATCTGTTTTACAGACTTTCGGATCATGAGGAGATTGAGCGTGCGCTGATGGAGATCAGGCTGATGCGACGGGAGTACGACCGTCTGAAGAACCGGATCCGTTTTTTGCGTGCGGACGAGAAAAGTGTTTTTGAAAGATACATCAGATATCAGGACAGGACTGCGGAACTGTCTGATGAGCTCTCGATAACACCGGAATCTGTAAGAAAGAAGATATATCGCATCAAAAAGAAGCTGTATGCGGGGTTTGCAGACAGCCTTGATGTTTATGATGACGAATCGATCCTTATTTTGGCAGAGATGTAGGAGGGCGCGATGAAAAAGATTGAAATCGATAACCGTTTTGTAGCCCTCAAGCTGGTGGAGGGACTTTTCGGTAAAGGTCTGATAAATCAGGAAACATTTGAAAAAGTAAAGGAAACATACCCGGAAGTATTTGCAACCTCCGGAGAATCTTATTGGGAACAGCAGCTTAAGGCTTTTGTCAAGGATGTTAAATGAACGGTCGACATCCTTAAGCTTTATTTGTGCTGCGTGTAATCTCGAAGAAAAAACAAGGAGGTCGCCGATATGAGCGAGATTAAGAATGTGTTTGAAATGCAAAAGGAGTATATGCCTTTTTTGAACAAAGATAAGAGCAGAACGCGGAGAACCGTCTTTTACGGACGCGTATCTACCGAACATGAGGCTCAGATATCTGCTCTTGAAAATCAGATCCAGTGGTATGACGATCAGGCGAAGATGCACAGCAACTGGCTCGTGCTCGATAAGTATATTGACGAGGGTATTACAGGAACCCAGGCCAAGAAACGTCCGGCATTTTTGAAAATGCTCGAGGATGCGAGAGCTGGAATGTTTGATCTGATCGTCACAAGAGAGGTCTGCCGATTTGCAAGAAACACGGTAGACACGTTGGTTGTGACAAGAGAGCTTAAGAACCTAGGCATCGAAGTGTATTTTGTCGAGGACAATATCTGGACACTCGACGGTGACGGCGAGCTGAGACTCACGATCATGGCAACCCTCGCACAGGAGGAGAGCAGGAAGGTTTCCGAGCGAGTTCAGGCGGGACAACACATAAGTCGTGAGAAGTGTATTCCGTACGGAACCGGCAATATTCTCGGTTATAACCGTGTGGGACATGATTTTGTCATAAATCCCGAGCAAGCAGAAACGGTTCGGATGATTTATGATATGTACCTGAATGATGGTTTAGGCTCGACCAGAATAGCCCGTGAGCTTGAAAGCAGAGGAAGGTTAACGGGCTGCGGAGGTACAAAATGGGCAGGTAGTTATGTTGCCAGAGTGCTTGGCAATTCGACATATGCAGGAATTATTGCCTATGGAAAATCATTTAGTAATAATTATTTAGAGCAAAAGCGCATCCTAAATACCGATCCATCCACGTACCTGTATAAAAAAGGAAACTTTGAGCCGATTGTGACTGAAGAGGAGTTTAGGCGGGTACAGGATATTAAAAAGATGAGATTAAAATGTTTAAACATAGAGCCTCGTCGAACTCCGTTTGGAGAACGTCCGATATACAGAAGTATTCACGGCAACAATGATTTATGGGGGAAACGCATTAGGTGCGGATGCGGTGCTTCACTGCGAAAAAACCGTTGGCATAAAAACAAGGGAAAACCTTGGACGTATGGCTACCAATGCTACGGACAGCTGAATTTTGGCACTGCTCAAATGCATAAGAATGTAGGAGTCGGCGACGAAGATATTTGTAAGATCAAGATGGTAGCGGACTGGAAGCTGTCCTTCATGGCACAGGAAATATTTAAATCCTTGCGATTGGATAAAAGAGAAATAGTCAACGAGGCGTGTGACATA
>JAEEVO010000050.1 GCA_016290905.1 Lachnospiraceae bacterium
ACCCGCATTACTTAAACCAATGATTTTATGTCCCTGTCCATTAAAATGACCGATATATTTGATATTACGATTAGAATTATAATTTCCTATCGGAGTCCATACTTTATCCGTACATATAATATCATTAGTTAAAACAGCCCAGACAGCTTTATTAGGATTTGAGTCAGATGCTACATCATACTCGTTTACGATATCAGAAAATTGCTTAAGCATGTTGTAATCAGATATTTCATAAGGTTCGGTTATGCCCCCATTTTTATTTAACCTTCTGGCAGGCCAGTATTTTGCCTCTACCGTTGCATTGAGATTGTTTACGACATCAATGGCTTCAAAATTCACTCCGTTTAAGTGGGGATAGAAATAGTTATTGGCGTCGTTTTCCTTGTATAGCCAAGGGCTAGCTCCAGTTCCCGCAAATTTAGTTATCAAAACATTTTGCTCAGGATCATTTCCTGTCATCTGATCGGTGCTCAAGCCTTTGACAGTTTCACTATAGTCTAATACGCTATTAACCGCCCCAATAGGTTGAGGATTTGATTGATCATCATAATAAATGCAAATTGATGCATCGTAATAACAGTTTTTGATGATGCCTGTATCATTATTATTTAATCCGACCAATCCACCGCCATAACACAAATTACGATCGTACATAACTATTCCAATATTATAGCTGTTTGTTATAATTGCTTCGTTTATTCCGGCCACTCCGCCAACACAACAATCATGATTACCTTGCAGGCTTACTGCTCCGGTATTATAACAGTCTTTGATGTTTCCTACATTTTCTGCATTTCCTATAATTTCTGCATTTCTTCCGGTCACTCCGCCAACACTAACATACCGATCACCTTGCCCACTTACTGCTCCCGTATTATAGCTGTTTTCAATGTTTCCTACATTTTCTCCGGCCACGCCGCCTACATTATTTCCTTGACCTGTTACTGCTCCCGTATTATAACTTTCTGTTATTTTTCCATTATTACCTCCGGACACGCCGCCTACATTATTTCCTTGACCTGTTACTGCTCCCGTATTATAACTGTATGCAATGGTTCCGCTATTATCTCCGGCTACTCCGCCAACATAAAATCCTAGCGCTGTAACTGCTCCTGTATTATAACATCGTGTGATGGTTCCACCATTCCGGCCGACCACTCCGCCGATTTTGGTCTCTCCAACTCCATTTTTCCCTTTTACTGCTCCGATATTATAACATTTTGTAACAGTTCCGCTATTATTTCCGATCACTCCGCCGGCATCACTACCTTGCACGGTTACCGTTCCTAAATTATAACAGTTTTCAACGGTTCCACCTTCACTACATCCGACCACTCCACCGACATATCCATACCCATGTATATCAGAGTTCTCCAAGCCTACGTTTTCTACAGTTCCTGTATGAGTTGAATCTTTTTCTACGTATCCAAATAAGCCTTGATAACCCTTAGAATCAATATCATCAACATCTGCATTACTTAAACCGATGATTTTGTGATTTTTCCCATCAAAATGACCGATAAATGTCATTTTATGATCTTCATCAATATAGTACCCTATCGGCTTCCATAATTTGTCCGTACATACGATATCCTTTGTCAGTATTGCGTATGCATCAGGCTGAGAAACGTGTTCATTTTTCCCGTTTACGATATCAGAAAATTGTTTAAGCATATTGTAATCTGATATTATATAAGGGTCCAGTTCAGTTCCGCTGCCCGTTAACTGTGTCTCGGCATGTGCTTCCACTATCCCCAGATCAAGCCCGGCAAAGTTGGAAAGTACTAAAGCCAGTGCCAGCATAATGCATACAAATGTGTTGATTCTCATCTTTTTCATAAATCTCAAACTCCTTATTGTTTTTAGCGTAGCTATGTTGTCTGTCTCCATATAATGATGGTTTTATTATACCATTTATGTGAGTAAAATTCTATATATTTTTTGATTTTTTCAGTAAAATCCGGAGCAGGGGTTTTGCACCATATTACGATTTGTTTTTGCCCTGTTGTGCCACAAAATACAGTTTTACCATCATTATTTTTCGTCTTTATGTGGATAAAAAAGTGAGATAAAGACATAAAATAATTATTTTTCGTCTTTATCTCGATTTTTTATGGCGATTAAGACAAAAAATCCGTTTACTTTTTTGAAACAGTATGGTATTATAGAGTTAACAGAACTGATTTGGAAAGTGAGGTGTGATTTCCATATGAATAGTGAAATGTTTGTCGGAAGGAAAAAAGAAATTGAAAGACTTGACAGGTGCATGGAGGCCAAACAGGCACAGCTTATAATCGTATACGGGAGACGCAGGGTCGGTAAAACGTATCTTATAGATTCCTATTTTGATAATAAATATGCGTTCAGTTTTTCCGGAGCCTATAATGAAACGGTCAGGACACAGTTAAAGAATTTTTCGGCTGAATTATCTGCTCAGACAGGTTCGTCATACAGCATACCTTCTGATTGGACAGAGGCATTCATGATGTTAAGACAATACCTTACAGAAAGGGAAACCGACTCCAAAAATGTTGTTTTTTTTGACGAAATGCCATGGCTGGACACACAAAAATCCGGATTTCTCTCCGCATTCGAATGGTTTTGGAACGGATGGGGTTCAAAGCAGAAAAATCTTGTGTTTATTGTATGCGGTTCGGCAACATCATGGATGGTAGAAAAAATTGCAGAAAACAAGGGCGGATTATATAATCGTCAAACCTGTAGATTATACCTAAAACCTTTTTCTCTTTACGAGACCGAAGAGTATCTGAAAGCGCAGGGAATAGATTGGTCCCGATACGATATTGCCCAGTGTTATATGATCATGGGTGGTATGCCGTACTATTTAAGCCTTCTTGATGACAGGAAGACCTTGGATGAAAACATCGACAGCCTCTTTTTCGAGAAGAAAGGGGAACTGTGGGATGAATTTGAGCATCTGTATAAAACACTCTTCAAGAACAGTGATCAATATGTCGGCATAGTGGAAGCATTAAGCAAGAAAAAGAGCGGTATGACCAGGAAAGAAATCATAGATGCAACAGGTCTTGCTCCAAACGGAAGTCTGTCTAAGATGCTTTCCAACCTGATAAATTCCGGTTTTATCTATCCTTTTAATTTCTATGGACACAAGAAAAAAGATATTATATACAAATTGTGTGACTATTATTCTCTGTTTTATTTCAGTTTTATAAAAGAAAACTATGGCAGAGATCCTCATTTTTGGAGAAATATACTTGATAATCCGGCGAGAAGGGCGTGGAGCGGATTGACATTTGAACAAGTCTGCCTGGATCATACTTCGCAGATAAAGAAAAAACTCGGAATTGCGGGCGTTTTGTCAAGTGAATCAATGTGGTATACAAAACCCGATGCTAACAAGGGGATATCGGACGGAGCTCAGATAGATCTTCTCATAGACAGAAGGGATCATGTAGTAAATATCTGTGAAATAAAGTATTCCGATAAGGAATATGAAATTGACAAGGATTACGACAAACAGCTGCGCAATAAGATTGATGCTTTTTTAAAGGCCACACAGTGTAAAAAAACACTGACGTTGTCTTTCATCAGTACATACGGAGTAAAGAAGAATAAATATAGCAGCATCGTCAGAAGCCAGGTCACAATGGATGATCTTTTTGAAGACGTGGAGGAGTAACTGTCACATTTTAACAGATTCGCTGTATATCACAGCTTTATAGGAAGAGGACGGCTAGTTGGTTTTATATCAACTAGCCGTCCTCGATCTTACATCTTTGTTTTTATTACCACATTTTTCCCTGAGAATGCTATTCCCAACTTGAGTGTATCTGCAACTCCGGTATCTTTCAGCTCAGTATCGTAAGCTCTGTCTTCTATCTGCCTTAATGCTTCTGAGGATAATGCTTCAAGTGCCTTAGCATTCAGATTTTTAGCTGATTTAAGTTCCATGATGATGCCCGGATACTTAGTGTCTTTTGGTATAAGGCTGATATCATATCTGCCATCCCCTGACTCCCTGTTAGACCTTATCTTATACTTGTTATCCAACAAAGCAACAAGTCCTAATACCAGTCCGTGGTAGAAACCTTCCGTACCGGAATCATAGTAGCTGATGCTTTTTTTCAAGTATTCTCCGATACCGTCCTGCAGCTTCTTAGTATCCAAAGAGTACAGACTCTCGGCTATCTTATTTGCAGTGGTCCTTCCCATTACACCGATCTGTATCAGATGTGAGAGTATTTCGCTTTTATATACCGCTGCTATTTCTCTGTTTGGTATTGCGACTTCACAAAGCCATGTTCCATCGCCCTGCAGCTGTTTTCCGGGCGCCTTAAGATACCCTGCAACCAAAAGAAGACTGTAAATATTTGCGGGGTCCTCAGTCAATGATCTGTATACCACATTCTGATCGATCCTGGCGATAACGTTTTTTCCCTGCAACAGGTCATAAAGCTTCTCGGTTATATCATCAGTAGCTACTTTCAGAACATCTTCCAGTATCTCGTTCTTTCCCGTATTCACCCAATATGCCTGAGGCAGGCAGCCTTTGGAAAGATAATTGATAACAGACCACGGATTATAGATTTCCTTATTTCCGAAACAATACCCGTCATACCAGTTTTTAAGTTCTTCCTCTTTGTCGGTTACGTCATAATACTCCAGCATCTGATGTACCTCGGTTTCCGTGAATCCAAAGAATGAGTCATACTCATCATCCATAACCGTACTGACCGTCAGATTGTTCAGCCCGCTGAATATACTCTCCTGTGCAATCCTTAAGATACCTGTAAGAAATCCATACGAAAGATATTTGTTATCTTTAAATGCTCCCGAAAAGAAGTTTCTCATAAATCCTATGATTTCTTCATAAAACTCTTTGGAATAACCTTCCTGGATTGGGGTATCATACTCATCTATAATGATTATCGGGCTTTTGCCGTAATGTTTCGTGAGCATCTTGGACAGTTTTTGCAGAGAACCCGAGAGTTCTACTTCATTTGCTTTTGCATCTAATACTTTGCGATAATATGCTTTCTCATACTCTTCAAGCTTATCACTGTTCTTTAGCTCCGAATGCCTCCCGAATTCCTCCTGCAGAAGCTCAGCAATCCTTGTAAATGTAGCTTCCCATGAATCATATTTGACATCCTTAAAAGTAAGAAAGATCACCGGATATTTCCCCTGATGTTCTCTATATTCCGGACCGCATTTCCAGATTGCTTTATCCGAAAAGTATCTACTCGTATCTTCTTCGGTTTTTTCAAAGAATACCCGCAACATATCCATGTTTAAAGTTTTTCCGAAACGTCTGGGTCTGGTGAATAATGATACAAAAGGCTTACGGTCAAGAAATTCGCGGATCAATAAAGTCTTATCCACATAATAGTATTCGGATTGGGCGCGGATATAATCCGATATGCCGACCGGGAGCGATTTTTTCTCTTTAGGTCTTTCTTTTTTGGTATATATGCCGCTTATTACCCGACCATCCGCGGGTTTTTCGGAACCATCGGGGATCTGCCATTCTCTTCCGATCTTTTTCGCACCTTCTATCTTTCCGTTTTTGCATAGATTATTGATAGTTCGTACCGAAAGCCCCCAAACTAATGCCATCTCCTTGCAATTCTTCATATATGTGACCACCTCGCCATTCAAAAACAAAATATTGTTTCATAAAACTCTTTTTTCATAAAGAATAATACCATCTATTTCGCAATATGTCAATATCAGGATGATATTTTGCGAAATAAATTTGACATTTTGCGATTTTATTTGATATTTTGCGGAATATCTTGCGAAATATATTGCGAAATCAATGCATCATCTTTTCCAGCATCTCGACCGATCTGACATAATAATCATCCTCGTACTCCATGCTTAATTCGTCTTCAACGATAGACGTGTATTCAACTTAAAATGGGCTTAAAATAGTGAAAACCTCCGGATTTACCGGAGGTTTGAAGATTCTTCGCTTTCGCTCAGAATGACATTAATTTTTTACTTCGGATTTTTCACGTTTTTTTCTTATTCAATCACAGGAACGGTTCTGTGATTGATTTTACAATTTTATGTACATGGCGGGACGTACAGAGCCCATATCAAAGTCTACGCTGTAACCGTCAATGAAGACTCTGCCTGCACCGATTACGTTTGCAGCTGTCATTTTAAAGCTACCGGGAGTGCGGAGCCACCAATCGCCGGCGCTTCCGTTATATTCCGGAGTTGTACCGTCCGGGAGCACTCTTTTCGATTCTGCGTAAACGGTAGGTATGCATCTTCTGTTTTTATCCTCGGCATAACTGCTACTGAACCCATAGGCCGGATTGGTCACATCTTCAACCGATAATAAGAATATCTTATCCTTTGTGTCCTGTCCGCCTTCAGTACCGTATTTCGGATTGTCATTATTCTTAAGTGAAGTTGTCTTGATCAGGCTTTTTTCCGTATCGCTGAATGCGGAATTATAAAATTCTCCGTTCAGCCACTTACGTAATGTGCAGTCAGCCCATGTTATTTTTTCACCTTTCTCATCATATGCCCTGTTGTCGAGCGCATATTTGCTGACAACGAAAATCTCAGAATCCGTTTTGGAGAGAACTATCCATTCAATGGCTTCTTTTCCGTTCTTCGTATTATTGTCCTGCTCAAACGTACCGAACTTGAAGGTGTCGCCTTTCTTAAGTTTCGCAAGCTCCGATGTTATTTTCGAGTTACCGTCTTTCTTTTCTTTTGAAAGCGTTATTTTCTTTGCACTGCTGTATGCACTTTTTACGGTTTTGCCGCCATCCTTTACATAAGCTTTTACCTTAAAGCTGTATGTTCCTTCCGAGAGGTTCTTTATGGTATAGCTGCGTTCCGCGCTTCCATCCTTCTTTAAAGTCTTGATCTTTCTGTATTTTAAGTCGATAGCCGACTTCATGTATATGATGTATCCCTGTGCGTTCAGGTTTTTGCTGATGGTTATCTTTATCGCAGTTCCGTTTTTCTCTGCACTCAAAGATATGGTGGGCTTGCCGGGTTTTGAAGCTGCCTGCATGCTGCGCTCCGGGATCATCCCCGCTACAAGTACAAGTGTAAGCATAAGAACGATGATTTTCTTGATTGTCTTCATATTTTACCCCTCCTGTTAGTTATTAAATCTTATTGAAATTATAACAAAATCCCTTCAAAATTTCCATTATTTTTTCACTATTTTTCACTATTCCGAGGGATCAGTACCCCAGGAATTTTCTGAGTTTCTTTTTGTATAGAAGGTCCTTTTTGTGCAGTCCGAATGAACCGCCGGGGACGATCTCAAGGTAACGGTCGAGGAATTCGCTGTAGGTCTTTGCTTCAAAGCAATACGGCGTGATGAAGAACTCCCTGCTGCCGCCGGTTGTCCGGTCTCCTGCCTGTACATATACCTTGTAGTCACCGGTCTTAAGCTTATATACGATATATTTTTCAAGCCACCATCCGTGCGCATCGACACAGCCAAACGGTACCGCATATTCTTCCACAACGGGGTTTTCCCTGAGCGCTGCTTCCTGATATTCATACTCCATATTCTTTAGTAAATCATCCGCCGAGCTGCAGTCATATACGTGAAATTCCTTATCGTCCCTGAATCTCCTTGCGAACTCCCATTCTCCGTCGATCTGCATTATCGCGTATTTACAGCCTTTATCGGCCATTTTCCTGGTAAACCAGTAGTAATCCTTTTTGACTTTTTCGTATGTCTTTTTGATATATGTCTCAATGTCCATGCCATATGTAAATTTAACTTTGGGATCGGAGTTCTTCACCTTTTCCCTTGTATACTCACACAGGAAATCAACAAACTCGTCGGCGGTATTACCGTCTTTCCATTCCTTGACTATCCTTTCGTCCATAAACATCCCGTGGTCCTGTCCGAAAATGTAGAATCCGTGACGCGGCGCGATCACATACAGCGGTGTTTGCTTTTTCATCTGTACCAAACTTGCCCACGGATATTCCTTACGCAGCTTTTCCAGTGCCTTTTCGTAGTAGGCTTCGATATCCGTTCCGTATTTGAATTTCTCGGGATCTGCCTTGGGATTTTTATTCAGCTCAGCTTCCGCCAGTCTCTCCCGTTCCTTTTCTTGTTCTCTTTCGAATACTTCGTCGGAGCTTAACGGAGTCCATGCCCATACCTTGCTCATGCTGTGGGATGCCAGTGCAGATGCGTAAATGAACAGTCCGTCTTTCTCGCCCATCTTATCCCATCTTCCGGCAGCCAGAGTTCCGTCTTTTAAGATAAGAAGGCAGTATTGCTCGCTTTTGGGAAAGTCTCCATCCTTAAAGGACTTGAAATCCCCAATCTCAAAAGTGTAGTGTTCTTCGCCCGGTCTGAAATTTATACAACCGATATGCTCATCCTCCAGGCATGCCGTGAGATCATAGTTCCTCAGTCGATGCCATTTTGCTACTTCACTCGCATCTACAGAGTCAAAGCTGCCCCGGCTGAACACTCCGGATACATCCTTTCCCTCATCATCTTTCGGATACCATTGTCCTGCCGTATGGCGGCCGTCTTTTAATTCTAAAAGTACGTAATCCCCGTACTCCGGCATATCATCTGCTTTAACTTCATGAAACGCATTAAAACTCAGGCGTAGTGTCCTGTAATTGCATTTAAACATAGCTTTCTGCTCCTTTATGTGCTGCTGTTTCCCGATTATTACTTCCCGATAAAAATGTTACATCCTCCGAAACTTAAAGTCAAGTGTCATTTTAGTTTAGTTTTATATTTACATTTACTGTAGATTGGTATATAATCATTTTTTACAAAGCAATGGTTCTGATGCTTGGTATTGGGTAAAAAACATGTTAAGGAGGAGAAAGGATGAAACTATTGAAAAAAGCTTTGGCAATGCTGCTTGTTGTATTTTCCGTAATCGGATTGATGTCGGTCCTGAAGCCTGATGTTGAAGCCGGTGCCGCTTCTAAAATTGGCAAACCAACGATTAAGATCAAAAAGATCAACAGTAAGACCGGCGTGAAGATCACTATCAACAAAACCAAAGGCGCTGCAGGCTTCTACCTGTATATGAGCAGTGCTGACAATGAGTATAGCAAGTATCTGTTTAATAACGGCAAGGTTGACCGACTGATAGCACATATAGAACAGGATGGTTCCAAGGCACGTACATATACCATAAAAGGTCTTCCTAAAGGAACCTACAAATTCAAGGCGATTGCCTATAACGGTGATGACTTTATAGAAGGTGCCGCAAAATCGGTTACCGTAAAAGCAGGTAAGAAAAAGGCCGTTAAAGATAAGAGTTATGATTTTTCCAAGGTCAGTGTCGGAGATACGATCAAGTTCGGTACCTACGAGCAGGACGACAATATGAAAAACGGAAAGGAAGCCATCGAGTGGATAGTCCTTTCTAAGGGTGAGAAGCAGATGATGGTTATCAGTAAATATGTACTTGACTGCCTGCCTTATCATACTACTGCCGAAGGTGACATTACATGGGAAGATTGCTCTCTTCGTAAGTGGCTGAATGACAGTTTTTATTCGACTGCATTCACTAAAACGGAGAAATCCCTGATCAATACCGCCAAGGTTAAGAACAGCGACAATTTCGATTATGAGATTCCTGGCGGAAATGATACAAAAGATAAAGTTTTCCTTTTATCTATTGATGAAGGTCTTAATATAAGCACTGACATCCTGCTGACCGGTCCCACAGCTTATGCAGAAGTTCAGGGTGTATATCATCATTATGAGACCGAAGAGACCGCCTTTGGTGTTCCTGCTTGTTTCTATTATTTACGTTCACCCGGATATGCTTCCAATGATGCCGCCGTGATTGATGAATGGGGAGTAAATACTTGCGGTGATATTGTAACAAACGGTGATTCCACAACCGTAGCGGGTGCTATTTTTTACATTAACTTTGGTGTCCGCCCTGTAATGTATATTAACATCGAAGAAAAATAATCCGGATTTTTATCAGAGCACGGTTATCTTACGGTAACCGTGCTCTGTCTTTGAGGATATAGTTTTCTCTCAAGATTTACATTTAAATCCTGCCAGATCTTTTATTATTTCGCCTGCTATCAGCAATCCGGCTACTGCCGGTACAAATGCCGTACTTCCCGGAATATCCCTGCGCTTTGTATGTTCATGCTCTGCTTCGGAAGGACAGCTACCTTCTGCGCTGTCGGTGGTAATACCTTCTATCGGGCGTATCGGCTCTTCATCCGAATATACCACCTTCAGGCTCTTTACATTCCTTTTCTTCAGCTCACGCCGCATTACTCTCGCCAACGGACATATTTTTGTGTCATAGATGTCTGCAATCTTTAATCTTCCCGCATCCAGTTTGTTCCCTGCTCCCATGGCGCTTATGATGGGGACACCTTCCTTTTGAGCCCTGAGTATCAGTTCGATTTTTGCGGTCACCGTGTCTACGGCGTCGACTATGTAATCATATTCATTAAACGGGAATTCATCTGCATTTTCGGGCAGGAAGAAGCATTTGTGAATCTCAATTTTTGCGTCCGGATTTATTTCAAGCATCCTGTCACGCATAACCTCTGTCTTATATTTTCCGATAGTTTTCCGGGTAGCGATTATCTGGCGGTTCAGGTTCGTCAGACAGACTTTGTCGTCATCTATGAGATCAAATGCTCCTATACCGCTCCTGACCAATGCTTCGCATACATAGCCACCTACACCGCCTATTCCAAAGACAGCCACTTTCTTTTTATGCAGCGACTCCATTGCTTCATGACCCAGCAGCATCTGAGTCCTTGAAAACTGATTAAGCATTTTTTAACACCATTGTCCTTACATTTAAATAATATACGTTAATAAGCATTTCTATGTTAACATGATATTTGAGTATAGCAAATATATCGATTCCCGTCAATTTATTTAAGCTTTATTCCGTTATCAGGTTCCGTACCTCTACTCTCTTTATCTTTCCGGTGGTGAGGTATGCGAAGCCGAAGTAACTGACGGCTACTGCCACTACAGGGAGGAATACTGTGATAAACCGGTATTCGATCACGAATTTTGCAATACCCATGCTTCGTAGCAGCACAGACAGCAGTTTTTCCGAAAAAACTATGCTGAGTGTTCCGCCTATTATTATCCCGAAGAATGCTACTATCAGGAATCTTACGGCGAACTGCAGCCTAAGGTTACCCGAGGTAAATCCAAGGGATTTATAGATGCCTATGTCAGTTTGTTCCCTTGCAAATGTCTTGGTGCATACCATTGATACGACTACAAGCGCAAAGATTATGGATATGACATAGATCACTGCTTTTATGGCTCCCGAGAGCTTTACAAATATGGAAGTCGATTCTCCGGGCAAATATGTTTTTACCTGGCATTCTTCCATTAATTCTGCTTCAAGGCGGGCCTTGATCTCTGTAGCTTTTTCTGCATCCTTCAACTTATAGCCGGCCCAGTGTACGGCAAAGTCTTCCAGCAAAGTCCTTGCTCCGTCCCCGGTCATCCCGAAAAGCCTGCCCGTATCCTGCAGACCGGTACAATATCCCGTGATCATGAAATTTCCCGTTTTTCCCTTATAAGACACTTTAAGTTCATCGCCTATTTTGTAGCCCATATCTTCTGCATAAATCTCACCTACGACTATCTCGTTTTTATAGCGAGGCGCCCTGCCTTTTGTTATGGTATAGGTTTCTTCGTCTTCGCTTACGATGCAGGCTACCTGTTCGCCGGCAAGGAGCATATATCTGGTTGACGTCCTGTATCGTTCGATGATTTCTGTGTATTCTTTTATCACTTTTTCCGTCAGGGATAATTGTTCGTTTATTATCGCTGTGTTTTCCTTCGAATATTCAAACGGCAGGGTTACTGCGATGTTTTCCGAGGTTGCTCCCATTGCTCTCTGGGCATTCTCCGAAGAAACTGCATCCGTCATGCCCGTCATCGTTAGCAGGAAGAATACGAGTATCGAGGCTATGGCTATTGATGCCGCATACCGGCGTTTTCCTGATGTAAACTGCCTGAGCGCCAGACTGCCCGAGAGGAATCCGCTCTTTATGGGAGTATTTAGCCTTGAGTCAAAATATACCTCGCTGCGTCCGCTCTGCAGTGCCCTTATGGGTGAGATTTTGCCTACTTTTCCGGATACCAGCACTATGAAGGCTGCCGACAAAATGAGGATTCCCAGTATTATGGCAAGGCTTGGAAGTATCTGCAATCCTCCATAGATCTTCATACCTACTATCGGCTCAAACGCTCCGTTTAACAGAATGCTCACCGGGTATGCGAGTACAATGCCAAGTATTGCTCCGATGACCTCGGCCAGCATGTACTGTCCAAGGAATACGAGTTTTAATCTCCCGCTGTCAAAGCCCTGGGCTTTCAGTATGCCCAGATCCACGTAGTTCAGCTCTATGCTTGATGATATGCTGTTTGACATTACGATAAATACTATCACTGTGAGTATTATCACAAATGACAGGAAGATGTTTGAGATTATGTCGGGCATCAGTCCCTGATAGTGCAGGCTTTCGTACCTTGTGATTATGCCGGATGCGTAGCTGGCAAGAGTGGTTTCGCTGTTGAGGATCGATGCAAATTTGCTGTCGGTGTAGTCGGAGTCATCGGCCTGTGTTATATAGACTGTTTTATACAGGTCGTTTTCTGCCTCGGGGTCTGTAGCCGCGGCTTTTTCTCTTGACTTGTAGAGGTTTTTAAAGTCTTCTTTGTTTAGGAATAATGCTTTAAATCCCATAAACAAACTGCCACAGGAGGGTTCTTCTACCAGTCCGGCAATTTTGTATGTGTATGTGTCGTCATTAAATATGATGTTGATCATATCCCCGACGTTTGCTCCTTCATTTTCCGCCATGGCTCTGGGAAGGTATATCTCTCCTGCTTTAAGCTCGGGGATCTGCTCGAGGTAGTCGGTGTTTTCTGCGTTCCACATCCTGTCAATCCTGGAATCTATCTGTGTTACGCGGATGTCGAAGCTGCCTTTTTTCCCGCTATCGTATGTGTATTTCCAAGGTGCCAGTGCGTCTAAAGTTTCTACTTTTTTTACCAGCGGGTGTGCTGCTACTTCGTCGAGCATTTCGTCGGTTAAGTATTTGCTACTGATGTTTAAAGATATGTTGCTGTCATATACACGATCGTATGCACTTTCTATAGATCTCGGCACGTTTTCTTTTATGCTGACTATGGTGGTGATCGACAGTGCTATGATGAGCATCAGCATGATGATGCTTTTGAATGAGCCTTTTTTGTGGCGTATGTTTTTTCTTATCAATAATATGATGTCCATGGGCTTCCTCCTCTCATTACCAGTGCATGGAGGCGAGCCATGAATTTACCTGGGTTTCACGGTTCTTCTCGGTTTCGCGGGTATATGGAGGCAGGGTGAGTTCTCCGATGATTTTCCCATCCTCAAGATAAAGAAGCCTGGATGCTCTTAATGCCGCTCTTAAGTCATGTGTTACCATGAGTATGCTCTGTCCTTCCCGGTTGCAAAGAGTAAACAGGTCGAGTACGTCTGTGGTGTTGCGGCGGTTCAGTGCGCCTGTCGGTTCGTCTGCAAATACAATTGCCGGAGAATTGATGAGTGCCCTGGCTATGGCGCATCTCTGCTGTTCTCCGCCCGAACATTGTGAGGGTAGCTGGGTTTTTATGTCAAGTATACCCATTTTTTCGAGAAGTTTGTCCGCAGTTTCTTTTACGTCTGCGGATGAACGTGTTTTGTTCAGATAGCCCGGTACTGCTACGTTTTCAAACAGTGTCAGGTTGCTCACAAGGTTTATCTGCTGAAATACAAAGCCTAGTCTCGTGTGACGGAGCTTTGCAAGCTCGCGCTCGTTCATTTCCGTTATGTTTTTTCCTTCAATCTCAACTCTTCCGGACGTAGCCCGATCCATCCCGCTCAGTGCGTAGAGGAGGGTTGATTTTCCCGATCCCGACGATCCCATTATGATCGTAAAGTCGCCCTCATAGATTTCCAGATCTACGTTTTGTATGATATGTACCTGTCCTCCGTTGTGGGCGAAGCTTTTGCATAAGTCTTTTGCTGTAATGATGGCTTTTTTCATGGTTTAATCTCCTTTCGATCACAGGGACGGTTCTCTGATTGAAAACGGCAAAGCTCAAACCCTTTGAAAATCCAGCGTTTGCAGGAAGTCGATCTTCAATCGCAGAACCGTCCCTATGATTGATTTTAAACCGGAACTTATTAAGAAGTATTTAAGAGATGAAAATTTTTTTAGGTTTTTTTTGATCCTTCGCTAAGGCTCAGGATGACAGGGGGGGGCGTCAGACAGGGTTACTTCATCGGTATGCTTACCGTTACTCTTAAGCCGGGGTAGGTGTTTTGGAGTTCAAGGGAGCCGCCGGACTTTTCGGCTATGTATTTTACGATGTACAGACCGAGGCCGGAGCCGTTTTCGCTGCCGCAGTTTTTGCCGCGGTAAAATTTGTCGGTGATAAACGGCATGTCTTCGTCCGGGATACCGCTGCCTTTGTCTGTGAAGTTGATCTGTACGTAACCATCGTTTTTCGTCATAGAAATATTTATAACGGCGTCACCCGATATTGACGTATTTCTATCTGTGCTGCTTTTCTTTAGTGTATTTACAGTTCTGCCGTACTTGCGGGCATTATTGATGAGGTTTTCTACAATCTGAGTCATCCTCTTTTTATCGGCCTTGACCATCGGTGAGAAATCCGGCTTCGTGAATATAACGTCTTTCTTGTCAGCAGTGATATCTTCTATCGTCTGCTCTAAGAACGGTACCAGTTCGAATTCTTCGGTTTTTATCTCAATCCTGCCCATTTCCGACAGCGAGTGAAGGAACAGATCGTTGGTGAGTGCGGTCACTTCATCACATTTTTTCATTAATACCTGCAGATACCTGGTCCTGCGTTCGGGTGAGCTGTCCATGTTTGCTTCGAGTCCTTCGGCGTAGGCTCTGATGGATGCTATGGGTGTTTTTATGTCATGAGACAGCGTGGCTATAACGGTTTTATTATTTTCTACTGCCTCATGTTCTGCCATCCGGGCACTTTTTATTTCTTTGCGCATGCAGTCAAAGGCCCATGTGAATGCACCAAAATAGTTGGAACGTTCGTATTTTAACGGCACGTCAAAATTTCCCTTGGCTATCTCCGACGCAAAGTCTTTAAGCTTGTCAAAGGGACGCAGGATCCTGAAATATACATATATAAATATGGCGCATATGCATAACACTGCCAGTCCGCATATGATAATCGCATTTTTTTCGTTTGTTTCATATGTGAACGGTGTTTTTAAGCTTTGCTGAAAATCCGCAAGCTTCTGTTGTGCCTTTGTGTATTCGCCCATTTCTATCAGTTGGGATATCTCATTACAATCGACTATTCTGTCCGAGCGTGTCTCTTCGGACTCTGCCGAGCGTGTCAGCAGCGTCGTAACAACGGTTATGCCTATCATCAAGCATATAAAGAATATGGTTATTTGTATTATTCTTGCTTTCAATTTTTCGTCTCCAGTATATAACCCATTTTGTATACAGTTTTCAGATGCCTGGGTTCGGCAGGATCATCCTCCAGTTTCTCGCGAAGCCACCTCATATGTACCGCCAGGGTTGTGGGTGCTACTTCCGAAAACGCACCCCATACTTCGCTGAGCAGTTTGTCTTTTGCAATTGCTGTATCAGGATGTTCGCACAGATAGCTTAGCAGGTCAAATTCCTTTAAAGAGAGGTTTATCTGCTGCCCGTTTTTGGTGACGGTACGCGCTCCGATGTCTACTGTTACCCCGCCAAACGTTACGGTTCTGTTATTTTCGGCAAAACCGTATGTTCTGCGTAATAAAGCATTTATCCTTGAGAGCAGTTCCCTTAGTGAAAACGGTTTTTCTATGTAATCATCTCCGCCTATGTCCAGCCCGGATATTCTGTCGCTCTCGCTGGTCCGTGCGCTGGCAAAGATCACAGGTACCTCGGACATTCGTCTGAGTTCCTTGCAGACATCGAATCCTAAGGCATCCGGCAGATTGATATCCAGTAGTATCAGGTCAAATCTTTTTGTTGTCAGTATTTCAAATGCGGTTTTGCTGTCCGGTGCAAGCGTCACTCCAAAGCCCTGATCCGTGAGCATGTCCGATATTATCATTGACAGATCCGCATCGTCGTCGATTATCAGTAAATTTCGTTTGGGTTGCATGTAAATCACTACCTCCCCGGATTTTATATGGTATAAGTTATCTACAATCGTTTACGTTATCAAGTATAAATTATGCATCATATCCATGATTGTGTCAAGGGGAATAAGAGTGCGATTTAGAATCAAAAAACCTTATACGTGGTTTTAATAAATACTTAATGTAGTTTTTATTATTACATGCTTGACATTTCTAAAAATATTGCTAAAATAGTCCTTTGGGTAAATCCCAAATATCATCGGAAATAAGGTAAAGAATAATGAACATCATTAAAACTGCTTACTGTAGGACATTTCAACAGGTAATGCATGCCGCTATCCCGCTGCTCCCCTATAGGAAACCCACCATATTGGACAACATGCAGGAACTGGCAGCCATGCTCAAAAACAAGGAAGCCAAAAATGTGCTTTTAGTCACCGATAAGGATATCCGTGCACACGGACTGACCACAGGACTCGAAGAAGCTCTGAAGAAGGCAGGTATAAACTGCGTTATATTTGATAAAACAGTGCCCAATCCTACTACAGATATCATTGAAGACTGTGCTGTCGCATATATCGAAAATAAATGCGAAGCATTTATCGGATTTGGCGGCGGCTCCTCCATGGACTGTGCGAAAGCTGCGGCAGTCAGAATAGCCCGACCGCATACGCCTTTTATAAAAATGAAGGGCATCCTCAAGGTATTAAAAAAACTACCTCTGATCATCGCCATACCCACTACTGCCGGTACAGGCAGCGAAGTAACCGTAGCAGCTATCGTAACCGATGCAGAGACAAGGCATAAATATCAGATAAGCGATTTTCCTCTTATCCCGAGATATGCCGTACTTGACCCTAAGATTACCGTGAGTCTGCCCAAGCATCTGACTGCCTCCACAGGTATGGATGCATTAACTCATGCAGTTGAGGCCTACATCGGACGCTCTTTGGTAAAAAGTTCAAAACGCGACGCAAGACATGCGGTAAGACTTATATTTGAAAATATATTTGAGGCATATAATAACCCGACAAATCTCCGTGCACGCAGAAAGATGCTTCATGCATCTTTCCTCGCCGGCAGCGCGTTTACCACATCATATGTAGGGTATGTACACTGCGTTGCACATTCATTGGGCGGAAAATATAACACACCTCATGGACTTGCCAACGCCGTACTCCTCCCGTTTGTACTGGAAGAATATGGCAAAAATGCTTATGAAAAGCTACATCAGTTAGCCTGTGTCATCGGCATCTCGGATATACACGACTCACACGAAGCCGGTGCAAAGAAGTTTATCGAGGCAGTAAAGCAGATGAAACGTGACCTCAATATACCGGATACCATAGACGGTATAAAGGAGGAAGATATCCCCGAGCTTGCAAAGATTGCCGAAAAAGAAGGCAATCCCATCTATCCCGTACCGAAGCTTATGACAGCAAAGGAGCTGGAGAAGTTCTACTTCAAGGTCATGCCCAGGTCTTGATGGCTTAGCAGAGCATTGTCAAAGTCATCAATCACATTTATGAGATTAAACTGAGATATGTCTTATGAACACAGCGAAAAATCTTGTCTTTTTTAAGATCCTTCGCTACGCTCAGGATGACATCGGATGAAGCACTTAGGATGACATCGGGTGAAATGCTTAGGATGACCATTGTATATATCACATATAAAAAATCAGAAAGGCACATCAAATGACAGAATCGGAAATCAAAACAAAAATAGATGCCCAGCGCAAATTCTTTGCCGAAGGGCATACATACGATGTTTCATACAGAATTAATGCATTAAAGAGATTAAGACGCTATATCCACGAGCATGTTGATGAGCTGAATGCTGCCATCAAGGCTGATTTGGGAAAGAGCGAGTTTGAAAGCTATATGTGCGAAACCGGACTCACACTTGCCGAAATATCATATATGATCAAGAACACACCCCGTTTTGCAAGGGATAAGCATGTCCTGACTGCTCTTGTACAGTTCCATAGCTCAAGCTTCATAAAGTCAGTACCTTACGGTACTGTGCTCATCATGAGCCCCTGGAACTATCCTTTTCTTCTGACTATCGAGCCCTTAGTAGATGCTATAGCTGCAGGAAATACCTGTATAGTAAAACCCAGCGCCTACTCTCCCAACACATCCGAGGCTATCCGCAAAATGATAAAATCCGTGTTTGCACCCGAGTATGTTACCTGTATCACCGGAGGACGCGAAGAAAACAAAAGCCTGCTGGCTCAGAGGTTCGATTATATTTTCTTTACCGGCAGCAAAAATGTCGGGCGTGAAGTACTTAAGGCTGCCGCACCAAATCTTACTCCGGTTACCCTGGAACTCGGCGGCAAAAGTCCCTGCATAGTAGACAAAGAGGCCAATATCAAGCTTGCCGCCAGACGTATCGTTTTCGGGAAGTACTTAAACTGCGGTCAGACCTGTGTGGCTCCTGACTATATATATGTAGAGGAAAGCATCAAAGATCAGTTTATCAAAGCTGTAAAGCATGAGATTTCCAGGCAGTATACCGATTCCGCATTAAGCAATCCAGATTACGGGAAGATAATCAATGAAAAGCATTTCAAGCGACTTGTAGGTCTCCTCGACGAAGAAAAGATTGCATACGGTGGATACCATGACATCAAAAAGCTCCAGATTGAGCCTACTGTCATGGACAATGTTACCTGGGATGATAAAATCATGGGCGAAGAGATCTTCGGACCCATCATGCCGGTACTCACCTTCACAAACCTGCGCGAATTGGTAAGTTTTCTAAATACAAAGCCCCATCCTCTTGCAGGTTATTATTTCGGCAAAAACAGGAAAAAGATAAAATATGTTACCACAGAGCTCGCATTCGGCGGCGGCTGCATCAACGACTGCGTTGTACATCTGGCTACAAATAATATGGGCTTTGGTGGTTTTGGTGAATCAGGTATTGGTGCTTATCACGGTAAAGCAGGCTTCGATACCTTCTCGCACAAAAAGAGCATCCTCGATAAGAAAAGATGGATTGATCTGCCTATGAGGTACCAGCCTTATAAAAAACTATACGGCCTGATGCTTAAAATGTTTCTAAAATAATACATGCATTCTGCGTTGTTGATTCAGTCTGTGATCAATGCGTCAAAGTCACCTCGAAAACGCCTTCAGCGTTTCCTCGGTAACAAAACGATGCTCCGCATCTCATTTCAGTCGGGGCTTGAACCCCGCCTGAAACGA
>JAEEVO010000051.1 GCA_016290905.1 Lachnospiraceae bacterium
AGTCCAGTCACCTCGATAAAGGACAAGGGTTCCGGTAATTCGGAACCCTTGATTTTTTGTGTGATAAAAGAATGCCCACATTTGAAGCTTACTTCCGAAATGTGGGCTGAATGAAAACAAAATTTTACGACTCTACGACCTCAGTACATATCTTCTTCATGTTTTCAGCGTCCTGTTCGGTTATCTCATAATCGGAGTAGCGGGCTCTGTCATAAATATCCGCTATCTCCCTTCTTTCAACAGCCGAGGCGCACTCTCCCGCAGACTTATAGGAAAGCTGGCCCGGATCACCGGACTTGCATATCCTGTAGACCTTTTCCTTGGCTGTCCGCTTAAACTCCCTCCTGACCTTCTCAGCAGGCGTTAAGAACAGCTTAAACGCTCTCTTCTTTGAGGCTTTCAGCTTTGTCTTGTCACAGCTCTCCCTGACATCTGTTACAACATCGTCAACCATTATATCCGGACGTTTAAGCTTTAAATCAAAGAGGCTCAATATCTTTACGGCAATCTTATAGATACAGAAAAGTGCCAGTGCGATCAGCAGTATTATGACAACCTTTTCCATTATGATGCTGAACCAGGATTCCTCTGCTGCCTCTCCCTGCCCCATCTGGGTCGTCAGGGAATCAAAGTCATTATAATCGAGAGGCTGCGACTCCTTCGGGATTTCTTCAGAATGTGAAAAAATCTTCTTTAAGAGCTGCTTAATATAGTATCCAAGTTTGCTTGTAATCTTTTCCCAAAGCTCCGTCAGGCTGTCCATATTTGCTATCAGGAAGAAAACTCCGGCCGATATCCCCACATAGATTATTACATTTTTAAGACCGGCTCCCATTATCTCGTTCTTAGGGAAAAAACCCGCACTTCTTTCGTTGAGCCTGACAAATCTCGTATATCTCCCGAAATAGTGCTGCATGAAAAACATCGTAAACAGACAGATAAGAAGGTTACGGTACATATCCGTTATGTTCGGATAGTCCGAAATGGTAAGGACAAAAAACGGCAGACATATAAGAACCGCAATGGCTCCCATAGGAAAACAACCATCCTCTTTTTCACTGCCGCCAAATTGCTTTGTTACCGAAAGTATAGCGTAAAACAGAGCAAATACCGCATGCTCTATGCAATAAATGAGTTCCGGCAATGCTGCCGCAGCCATGAGGGCGATCACCAACAGATGCAGCAGGATCGAGATGACGGGTTTACTTACCTTTAAACGTATAAAGTAATTAAGCAGTAAACCCATACCCATGAGTCCCCAGCCAAGGAGACTGAGCCTTCCTATCCCGTATATTTCCGAAAGCATGACAGAAAAACCGTACGCCAGACCGAACATACTCCAGTGATTGGTCTGACTGACGATTATTTCCCTGATCATTAATAAGGATTGTTCTTTCCTTGATGCCGTCATAGCTCTCCTATACCTACATAGTCCAATTCCTTACCGGTATCATTCTGCTTAAAAGCTGCGCAGAGATACCCATGGTTGAGGTTCCGGTCATAACATAGAACCACAGATAATCCATGTGCATATCATTGTAATTCGTCAGAAGCTCCTGGAAGCCCTCATATGAATTAACGGAGATATAATAATCGCACATGCTGCCGTCCCCGGCCTGGATGGTCTGACCCAGAACCTGCATCATATCTTCAGCCGGTTCTTCAATATCAATACGCGCCAGCGCCCTGTATATCTCCTGTTCGTGTATCTTTCCTCGGCCCTTCTTTATCCTTATTGGCCGATGGGTCAGGCAGTCCACTCCGTTACTGTACAGAGCAAACTCCATGTCCTCCTCGGTAAAATTCTTGGCCAGTCCCGCTGCCACCTTTATCGCTACCTCACAGGCCTCGGGCTTCTTTATCACTCCGCTGTCCTCAAGATTCAAGAATATCCTTACAACCTTCTGCGAAGTAAAATCGCGCATGTTGACCCTGAGCTCTCCGGTCCTTGCCGTAGCCTTCCAGTTTATGCTCTTCATGCTGTCATAAGGCTGATATTCCCTGATCCCCCTAAACTCAAACGGATCCTCGATCAGGTGCGCCTTGCTCTTTATCTCACCGTTGATCCACTGCAGGGAATTACGGAAATCCGAAGTATCAAGCGGACGCGGAAGTACATATATCTCATCATAAAGCTTGTACATCACTACCGTCTCTAAGGTAAAGAACATGTCCGTACCCACAAGCTCGGCATTTTTAATGTTGTACAGGCCTCTTTTATATGCTTTAAAAGCAATTGTCCTGGTCAGCTTCTCGCGCCCTCCCAGTGTAAATACATCATTTCTGTAATAATTATCCGTGTTCTGGTTCACGGTTGAATTATCAAACATGAGATTGCGGCTGGTAAGGAATTTACACTTGATCATAGGCAGCGGAAGCCTTTTCCCGTTTGTGATTATCTCAACGAGACGTCCGTGTTCTCCCTCGAAGATTTCCTTGCCCTCAAAATGTATATCCACCTCGAGCTTTTTCGCCCAGTTCCTCATATAGATGAAACGCTGGACCAAATACAGGACACCTGCCATTATAAGTATGGCAACAAACTGTATCATTTGGAAAAATCCTCCGTAGGGACCTTAACCCCCGCCATCATTCCTGCTATAACCTTATTGGGATTGCCTACTCCTATCCCGAGCTTTATCCTGTGAGCAAGCACGGGAACCGCAACATCCTTTACATCATCCGGAACGACAAAATCCCTGCCGCTTATATATGCATATGCCTTTGCGCAGCGCATGAGCGCGATGCTGCCTCGTGTACTGACTCCTAAAGAAATCTCCGGATGGTTACGGGAGGCCTGTGCGATATCCGCAATGTACTCGGGGATGCAGTCCTGCATCTTAACCTCGGAAGCACTCTTACGTATCCTCATAAGTTCCGAAGCATCGGCTACTTTCGTCAGCGTATCAAGCGGATCGTCTCCCATGTATTTATTTAAAATATCGATTTCCTCATCCTTGTCCGGAAGTCCTACCGAGAGCTTCATGATGAAACGGTCAAGCTCGGCCTCGGGAAGATTAAATGTTCCTGCGCTCTCTATGGGGTTCTGGGTCGCAATAACAAAAAAAGGCGCTTCAAGCTTCAAGGTCTCTCCGTCAATAGTTACCTGACGTTCCTCCATACACTCCAGAAGACCTGCCTGTGTACGGGGAGTAGCCCTGTTTATCTCGTCCGCAAGAAGGATATTCGTAAATACCGGTCCCTTTCTTAAGACGAAATCATTCTCCTTCCTGTTAAATACGTTTATACCCGTGATATCGCTCGGAAGCAGGTCGGGCGTAAACTGGATCCTTGAGAAAGTAATGTTGAGCGACTTGGCGATGGATTTTGCAAGCTTAGTCTTTCCTGTTCCGGGTACATCCTCCAAAAGGATATGTCCGTCTGCGAGCATCGCCGTAAGCATGAGCTTGATCGTCTTTTCCTTTCCTACTATGACCTTTCCTACATTTTCCGTGATCTTTTCTAAAAATATCTTACCCTCGGTTTCCATGATCCCTCTCCTGTTTTGAATTACTGAAAATCCCTGTTAAATCCATTAATGAGTTTGAATATACTTACATCATCCTCTGTCTGACAATCTCATATGCAAGGACTCCCGCAGCTACCGATGCATTAAGCGAATCTATATCCCCCTTCATCGGTATCGAAGCCGTAAGGTCGCAGTGCTCCTTAACAAGCCTTGAAACTCCCTCGCCCTCGTTTCCTATCACAAGTCCGATCGCGCCCTTAAGGTTACACTTATACATGCTTTCACCCTTCATGTCGGCACATACGAACCAGAGACCTTCCTTTTTCAGATCCTCCATTGTAGCCGTAAGGTTTGTCACCTTTGCAACCGGGGTGTAATTAAGGGCACCCGCGCTTGTCTTTGCGACCGTTGACGTAAGTCCGGCGGCTCTCCTCTTGGGGATTATAACGCCGTGTGCTCCGCAGAGATTAGCCGTCCTTATGATAGCGCCAAGATTATGCGGATCCTCTATGCCGTCAAGCAGGAAGATAAACGGCGCCTCTCCCTTCTCACGTGCCTTATCGAGTATCTCGCTCACCTCGGCATATTCGTATGCCGCAGCATATGCGATAACGCCCTGATGGTTATGGGTCTGGGACATCTGATCCAGTCTCTCCTTATCCGTAAACTGGATGATGGCATCGGTCTTTTTTGCTTCTCTGAGTATCGTATTTATCGGTCCGTCATTAAGCCCCTTCTGAACAAAAAGCTTATCTATAGTCTTCTTTGCCCTGAAGGCTTCAAGTATCGCGTTTCTTCCTTCTAATGTCTGCTCCTCAAATCTCATCTGAGTACCTAACCTTTTCAAATGATTGCTTTTTACAAAGCACATTAAAACTCCCAAGCTCAAAAAAACTTATTTTTCATCAAGCTTAGCTATCCCGCCGTTTACCAGCTCCATTATCCTTTCGGTCTTTCCTTCGAGATAAAGCATCCCGATCATTGCCTCAAATCCGGTTGCCGTCCGGTAATCCGTAACCGTACCACTCTTTGCCACACTTCCGGATTTTGCATTTCTGCCCCTTTTATAGGCTGACATTTCCTCTTCTGTTAATTCTTCCTCCAAAAGATGGAAAAGCCTAGCCTGTGTGGGAGCTTTTGCATATGCCGAAGCCTTTTTGTTCAGATCGTTCACATGACTCATGCCGCCTTCCACAAGCCTTGTCCTGATTATCAGCTCGTAAACCACGTCTCCCAGATAAGCAAGTACAAGTGCGGGCACCTGCCTGATATCGGAAACCTTCCCGGCCCCGGGCGTTTTCCCTATCAGGCCGGCTGCTTTTGAGCAAAGATCCTGTGCATCATTTTTAGCTGTATCCATTCTGCCGCTTTCCTCTTATCATTCCGGTGCAGGTTATACCAGATGCCACTTTACGCCTTCACGGGTATCCTCTAATGCAACGCCCTTCTGCAAAAGCTCGGCTCTTATCCTGTCCGCTTCCGCGAAATTCTTTTCCTTTTTAGCTGCTTTTCTGAGTTCTATCTGTTCAGTTATATATTTTTCAAGCTCTGCGTCAACTGTGGGAGCTGCTTCCTCTTTCTCTACGGTAAGGTCAAGTCCGAGCACGGTATCGAAGCTCTCGATCAGTGCCAGCTTTGTAACCGGTGAAATTTCAGCCTTTAATACGTCATAGCAGAGTGTTGTAGCCATTGATGTATTTATGTCATTCTCCAAGGCAGCCTTGAAATCCTCTATGAACTTCTCATATGCCGCCTTCTCATCCCCGGGAATATTTGCCGCAGCCTTTGAAGCATCTCCGCCCAGAGATTTTGCTGCTTCAGCCTTAATATCAAGACATCTCTTCTTAAGCTTCTGATAAGCCGTATTTGCGTTATCAAGTGCGTCAAATGAGAATTCCAGAGGCTTTCTGTAGTGTGACTGCAGGCAGAAGAACCTGTAAACAAGCGGATCGTATCCCTTTTCCTCCAAAACGGATACGGTAAGGATGGTACCCTTGGACTTGCTGATCTTTCCGTCCTTGTCATTCAGATGATGTACATGGAACCAGTAATTGCACCACTTATGTCCAAGATAGGACTCGCTCTGTGCTATCTCGTTCGTATGATGGGGGAAGATATTGTCAACACCGCCGCAGTGGATATCCATGTATTCACCGAGATGCTTCATGCTGATGCACGAGCACTCGATATGCCATCCGGGATATCCCATGCCCCACGGGCTGTCCCACTTTAACGCCTGGTCCTCAAACTTCGACTTGGTAAACCAGAGTACGAAATCGTTCTTATTCTTTTTATTTGTATCCTCGGTAACGTCATCACGCACTCCGACCATCAGCTCATCCTCGTTCTGGTTACCGAATACATAGTATTCCTTGAGCTTGCTCGTATCAAAATAGATATTCTCGCCTGCCTTATAAGCATAACCCTTTTCCAAAAGCACCCCGATCATATGAATGAACTCGGCAATGCAGTTGGTCGCAGGCTCAACTACATCGGGAGTCTTGATATTAAGCTTTTTGCAGTCTGAGAAGAACGCATCCGTATAGAATTTAGCTATTTCCATTACGGTCTTATGCTCACGCTTGGCTCCTTTCAGCATCTTGTCCTCACCGGTATCGGCATCGCTTGAAAGATGTCCGACATCCGTTATGTTCATGACACGCTTAACATCATATCCGATGTATCTCAATGTCTTTTCCAGCAGATCCTCGCAGATATAGCTGCGCAGGTTTCCGATATGTGCGAAATGATAAACGGTAGGTCCGCAGGTATACATAGCTACCTTTCCCTCCACATTCGGAACAAACTCTTCAACTCTTTTGGTAAGTGTATTATAGATTCTCATATCATAAACGGTACTGTCCGGGGACAGACCTGCCTCCTTTTCCATGCGAAATTTTTTCCCTTATCATTCTTTCAATGTCATTCAGTATCATTCGATCATTTATCACACCATAACACAGGGCAGCCCGCACCTGATCAGTCCGGTCTGCCCTGTTTTAAAACACATTCTTTATATACTTTAAGCAGCAGGACCGGATCCCACTGCTTAAATACATTATCAGTCAAATATACGCCATGCACAGATGAAGTTATTTGTCCACCAGCTGCCCATAGTCCTGTGAACTATCTTACCGTTACTTGAAGAAGCATCGATAACCTCTCCGTTTCCGGCAGCTATTCCGACATGTCCGTATACTACGATTATATCACCCTTCTTTATGCTTGAGAAGTTCGTGATCTTCTTGTACTTGTTAACCGTTCTCCAGCCGTATGAGGTGATATAACTCTGTTTTACTCCGATCTGATTCAGACACCAGTATACGAAGCCCGAACAGTCAAAGGTATTGGGTCCCTTTGCACCCCATACATACTTACAGCCGAGTTTTGACTTGGCAACAGCTATCAGATCGTCGGGTGAACAGCTGTACGAGATCGTATTTCCGGGATCGTAGCCGTCATTTCCGCTGTTGCCCGAATCACCGCTCGAAGCCCTTACTACATTGCTTCCGGTAAGGACGCTCATAGTCTTCTGTCCTACGTTACCGTCTGCCGTAAGTCCGTTCCTCTGCTGGAACTTCTTAACTGCCGATTCGGTGTAGTTGCCAAAGTATCCGGTATCATTGCCGCTTGAAAGGTAACCGTACTTGATAAGCAGCTTCTGTACCTTCTTTACGTTATCGTTATTGTCACCGAGAACCAGACCGTTAGGCCTTGCGTTACCGCTGATAAGTATTGCTCTGGTAGACGGTCCGAGATAACCGTCAACGATACAGTCGTTCCTTGACTGGAACTGCTTAACTGCAGCAAGAGTATCGTCTCCGTAATAACCGTCGGGATTTGTCGTAAGGTATCCAAGTTCCTTCAGCTTCTTCTGACACTCAAGGATAACATCACTCTTTTCACCGAAGGAGATAATGTTTGCCTTAACGTTCTCGCTGTATAACAACTCGTTGGTCATGACGCCGACCATACCGTCGGGAGTCAGTTTGTTCGCCTTCTGAAGCGACTTAACGGCAGCTTCCGTAATATCTCCGAAATGACCGGTGATAGAATCCTTGGTAGCTATATAACCAAGCTCGTACAGACGGTTCTGCACACGTCTGATATCTTCACCGTCCATATCCTTCTTCAGCAGATATGATTTAGCGTTCTCATCGAACAGTATGCCAATGCTCTTTTCTCCGATGATACCGTCCTGTTTCAGACCGTTCTGTCTTTGGAACAGTTTCACGGCCTCTATGGTAATGCTTCCGTAATACTCGGTCGGCTCCGCGAATTCCATGAAGCCCAGCTTCATCAGTCGTTCCTGGATGGACGCAACGCTTTTATCCTGAGTTCCTTCGGCATAAACCTTCAGGAAAATGATCTGCTCTTCAAAAGGCTCGACAGGCTTGTCTTCACCATCGATCCTTCCTGGTGTATCACCGGTTCCCGTATCTGTCTGATCTTCCTTATATCCCAGCATTTCCAGATACTTTTCCTTGTTTTCATAATATAACAGGGAGAGCTGAGCCGTATCAAATGCATTCTCAACGATCTTGCCGAGATCATTTATCCTCTCGTCGCCAGGCTGATCCAGTCCCTCTCCTACGATACCTTCACCGCTATCACTCGATACAGGTCCGTTTTCTCCGTCACCGTTCGGGTTTTCAGTATCCGGATTGTTTTTTTCGATATCCTCACCGCTTCCGGATAACGCAGCCTCAGCCTGTTCAAACACTTCATTCATTTCCGAATATGCATTGGCATCCCATTTGTCCGGACCGCCTAAAAAAACCGCATCTTCCGGAAGATCCTCCTCTGATCCGCTTGAATCTACCAGCTTTCTGTTTCCCTCGGAATCAACAACAACCTGTTTGTTATCAATATCAGGCTTGTCACCGTCTTTAACGAAATATTTGATATATGTAAATACTGCCGCTACCACAAGTATCACTATCAGCAGCACCATAAGCAAAATGGTTTTCGGGTTATTTCCACCACGTTTCATTCAATCACCTCTTTTAAAGGCTCCGAAAGGTTTATCAAAGCTCCTTACCGGTAAGCTTCCTGTAACCCTCCAGATACTTTTCAATGGTCTTGTCTACTATGTCCTGCGGAAGTGTCCAGTTATGTCCCTCATTAGCTTTCAGCCAGTCTCTTGCAAACTGCTTGTCAAACGAAGGCTGTGAATGACCTGCCTCATATCCGTCAAGAGGCCAGAAGCGGGAACTGTCGGGAGTAAGCATCTCGTCACCCAGAACAAGCTCGCCGTTCTCATCAAGTCCGAACTCAAACTTTGTATCTGCGATTATTATACCCTTTGAAAGCGCATAGTCAGCACACTTCTTATAAAGCGCAATAGTACAGTCCCTGAGCTTCTCGGCATATTTCCTGCCCTTACCGGGGAAACGTGCCTCAAGATATGCGATGCTCTGCTCAAAGCTGATGTTCTCATCATGATCGCCGATCTCAGCCTTTGTTGAAGGTGTATAGATGGGCTCGGGAAGCTTGTCTGACTCCTTAAGTCCCTCGGGAAGCTTTATGCCGCATACCTCACCGGTCTTCTGATAGCTTGCCCAGCCGCTGCCGGTGATATAACCTCTTACTATACACTCTACAGGAAGCATGGTGAGCTTCTTGCAAAGCATGCTCTTTCCGTCAAATGCCGGCTGCCTGAAATACTCGGGCATATCGTTTACATCAACAGAGATCATATGATTCGGGATTATATCCTTTGTCATATCGAACCAGAACCTGCTCATCTGGGTAAGTACGGTTCCCTTCTTTGTAACGGTATTATTTAAAATAACGTCAAAACAGCTGATCCTGTCGGTTGCTACCATGATAAGCGTATCACCGTTGTCATAAATCTCACGAACCTTGCCTTCCTTAACCGGCTTCAGTGCTTCCATTTTTTAATCCTCCGCGATAATTTTTATCGGCCGCCGGGGCAGCCTTTTTATTTTTGTTTCATTATGAGACCTAATAACATTAACTCAATGACATCGGTTACAGCCTTCTTCAAGGCCATACCCAAATATATTTTACCATATATATATGAATATGTCAAACTCATATTGTTAAGGAAATATTAAGTAAATATTAACACTTCTGTTGTTTCAAAACAACCTCTGTTATTTTGAGAACTCGGCAAGCTCAAGTCCCTTGTTTCTTTCCATGACCGTCCTGATGCTCCACTCATGTGCAAAGAGCAGGAGAGGGTTGCCCTTCATATCCTTAACCCTCTTTGTATCGGACGTAAGATTGAGCTCGGATAAAGGAGCGGGAGTCTCCGTAACCCATCTGATATATTCGTAGGGCAGGCTCTCCATCTTTATCTCAACGCCGTATTCCGACTCCATCCTGAACTTCATGACATCAAACTGAAGGATACCGACCACACCCACTATTATCTCCTCCATACCGGAGTTGAATTCCTGGAAGATCTGTATAGCACCCTCCTGAGCTATCTGAGTGACACCCTTTAAGAACTGCTTACGCTTCATTGTATCCACCTGGCGGATCTTCGCGAAATGCTCGGGTGCGAATGTAGGTATGCCCTCATATTTAAACTTGAGCGAAGGTGCGCAGACCGTATCTCCGATTGAAAAGATACCGGGATCGAACACACCGATTATGTCGCCGGCATAAGCTTCGGAAAGTATTTTCCTCTCCTGTGCCATGAGCTGCTGAGGCTGTGACAGTCTGAGCTTTCTTGCGCCCTGTACATGGAGCACCTCGGCTTCCGCGTCGAACTTGCCCGAACAGATCCTCATGAACGCGATCCTGTCACGATGAGCCTTGTTCATATTGGCCTGTATCTTAAACACGAATGCGGAAAAATCGGTTTCAAGCGGATCAATGACCTCGTCGCCCGCAGTCCTCGGAAGCGGTGACGGAGCAAGCTTTAAGAAATACTTTAAGAAATTCTCCACGCCGAAGTTATTTAACGCCGACCCGAAAAACACAGGGGTAAGGAGTCCGTTCTGAACCTTCTCAAGATCAAATTCATCGGTTGCGCCCTCAACCAGCTCTATCTCTTCCTTAAGCTTCTCATGAGCCTTTTTTCCTATAATATCGTCAAGCGCCGGATCACCTATGACCGCCGAAACGGATTCAACCTCTTTCATACCGTAAGTGGTAGCAAAATATCTGTTGATCTTCTCGGTCTGCCTGTCAAAAACGCCCTGGAACTCTTTTCCCGAGCCTATCGGCCAGTCCATGGGACATGTCCTTATGCCGAGCACACTCTCTATCTCGTCCAGAAGCTCGTAGGTATCCTTCGCCTCGCGGTCCATCTTGTTTATGAATGTAAAGATCGGGATATGCCTCATGACACAGACCTTGAACAGCTTTATGGTCTGCGCCTCAACACCCTTTGAGCCGTCTATTACCATGACTGCGGAATCGGCCGCCATCAGAGTCCTGTATGTATCCTCCGAGAAATCCTGATGTCCCGGTGTATCCAGGATGTTTATGCAATAACCGTCATAGTTAAACTGCATTACCGAAGAAGTAACCGAAATACCTCTCTCCTTCTCTATCTCCATCCAGTCTGATACCGCGTGCTTTGCGGTCTTCTTTGCCTTTACCGAACCGGCAAGATTTATAGCTCCGCCGTAAAGCAGTAACTTTTCCGTAAGCGTTGTCTTTCCCGCATCGGGGTGGGATATTATCGCAAATGTCCTTCTCTTCTTTATTTCATCTTTAATACTGACTGCTGCCACTTTTCTAACCTCATCTTAAAATAATCACTTTTTGTTATCTGATCGGATCCTTCGCTTACGCTCAGGATGGCAAAACAAAGCTTAACTTAATGTTTTTTTACCTTATGCCGTAAACAGTACCATTTTATCATTAAATGCAAATAAATCAAGGAGAAATTTAAAAAAATAAGACCGGAACCTCTGCGGTCCCGGTCTGAAATCCGAAATATCCGTTATTTCTTAAGCTCTGATGTACAATGAGGACATCTTGTAGCCTTGATGCTGATCTCTGACTGGCAGAAAGGACAAACCTTTGTTGTAGGCTCTGCCTTCTTCTCTTCCTTCTTGGAGAGCTTCTTGCCGGACTCTGCAAGCTTGTTCATTGCCTTCACGATAAGGAAAACAACGATAGCCATCAGCAGGAAGTTGATGATCGCGGTGATGAAAGCACCATAATTAAGAGTTGTAAGACCTGCCTCCTGAGCAAGAGCTATGGTAGCGGGTTTCTCACCCTCATAGGTTCCCTTAAGAACTATGTACAGTTCCGAGAAATCGGGTTTTCCGATGATTGCTGCTATCAGCGGCATGAATATGTCGTTTACAAGTGAAGTAACGATAGCATTGAATGCTGCGCCGATGATCATGCCGACTGCAAGATCCATCATGTTTCCGCGCATGATAAATTTCTTAAATTCTTTAAACATCTCTTTCACACTTTCTAAAATTTTTATACTGATTGTTAACTATCAAGCTTCCTCTACCGGGGCGTCGGGAGCATTCTTCTTAACGCTCTCTACACCATTAACGCAGTTCTTAAGAGAGGTATAGCCCTCACCGATGGCAATGATCTGTCCGTTTGTAGCCTTAAGGCGGAATCTGAACTCGCCCGACTTGTCCGAATAGATCTCAAACTTGGGACACTTTTCGGTCTTGAATCCCTCTGCCGTCTGATCCTCAACAGCTGCTGCAGGCGCATTCTTCTTTACGCTCTCGATACCGTTTACGCAGTAAGCCTTGTCCTTGTAAACCTGAGAAGTAGCGATAACCTGACCGTTGGTTGCCTTAAGATCAAACTTGATACCTGTGTTTGTCTTCTTGATAATAAATTTACCCATATGCTCCTCCTTTATTTTTTCCCGCGACACCCCTGCCGCAGGAATATTTCGTAGATAATTATAATACAATTTTTATCCGTTATCAATATATTTTTTTTATAATGATTTTATTTTTTTACATTTTTATCCATTGAATTATCAAGATAATTTTACTATCATAATGTTAAGCTTTATACAAAATAATGACATTACGTCAGGTTCCAGGTTCTTTTGTCATCCTAAGCGTCAGCGAAGGATCTTTATGTTATAAAGTTCAAAGAATTTTCGCTTCACTCAGAATGACGTCGATTTTGCATACCGAAACAGGCATGATAAAACAATCAAAATCAAGCCTGCACAGCCGGACATGCACGACGATGCAGGCATGACGAAACAAAAATTACAATGCCGGCATAACAGAGCAAACTCAATATATCCGGCATAAAATATCAGGAGGGAAAAATGAAATACAGACTCGATTTCAATGCATACAGTGAAAAAGCCATCGAAACCATATCCGAAGGCATGGTCTTATTAAAAAATGACGGGGATGTGCTTCCCGTAAAAAAAGGATCCGTGATATCCGTATTCGGCAGAATGCAGTTTCATTACTACAAAAGCGGCCTCGGATCCGGCGGTATGGTTAATGTAAAAAAAGTAACGGGTATTCTCGACGCATTGGAAGAATGTGACGACATAAAGATCTACGAGCCTTTAAAAAACACTTATCTTACATGGGATAAGGAAAATCCTCTTGAAACCGGCTGCGGCTGGGGAGACGATCCCTGGTCACAGAAAGAAATGGATATACCGGAAGACGCAGTATCAGATGCTGCCGCCAACTCCGATATTGCACTGTGCATTATTGCAAGGACCGCAGGTGAGGATCAGGATAATGTTGACAAAGAAGGTGCTTTCAGACTCTATTCCGAAGAGCTTTCAACCTTGAAAAAGGTACGCAAATGCTTTTCCAGGATGGTTGTGGTCTTAAACATAGGGAATATCATCGATCTTTCTTTCATAGACGAAGTTGCACCCGATTCCGTTCTTATCGCATGGCAGGGCGGAATGGTCGGAGGTTGCGGAACAGCCAGAGTCCTTCTCGGTGATGTTTCACCTTCGGGACATCTTCCCGTATCTATAGCCTATGAGCTTGAAGATTACCCCTCCTCCTGTACCTTCGGCAGAACCGAGGATCTTTTCTATGAGGAAGACATCTATGTCGGCTACAGATATTTCGAAACCTCTGCCAAAAATAAGGTCAGATTTCCTTTCGGATACGGTCTTTCATATACACAATTCGAGATAATGCCTTTAGACATCAAGGTCGATATCAGACCTGACGGCGTAAGCATCAGTCAGACTGCGGATGTCATAAACACAGGAAATTGTGCCGGAAAAGAAGTGATAATGCAGTTTGTTTCCGCTCCCATCGGCAGGCTCGGAAAGCCTTCGAGAGTGCTCACCGCATTCACCAAAACCGAAGTGCTTGAGCCTGGTGAAAAACAGACCGTAACCCTTACCTGCCGCGACAAGGATTTTGCTTCCTTCGACGACGGCGGCGTACTCGGTTTCGGTACCGCATGGATACTTGAAAAAGGCGGATATTCCGTACTTGTCGGCGATAATATAAGAAACACCGTATACTCGGGCAGCTTTGTGGTGGAAAAGGATATATGCCTTGAAAAGCTTGAAAGCGCTATGGCTCCGGTAAGGGAATTTGAAAGGTTCAAAGCCGTCGTATGCGACATGCCCGACGACATACCCTTCATGATAAAAGAAAAAGTTCCCACACGCAAAAAATCCCAAAGCTCCAAACGCGCCGAGAGGATCCCGAAGGAAATCCCCATGACAGGAGACAAGGGATATAAGCTGTCCGATGTCAAGAATAAAAAGATCACTATGGACGAATTCATAGCACAGCTTACAGAAGACGAGCTGATCTCCATAGTCCGCGGAGAAGGCATGGGAAGTCCCAGGGTAACTCCCGGAACCGCCGCAGCATACGGCGGAGTTACCGACAGCCTCTCCGCCAAGGGGATTCCCGCCTGCTGCTGTGATGACGGTCCTTCCGGCATGCGTCTCGATACAGGCGCAAGGGCATTTTCACTTCCTAACGGATTCCTGCTTGCCTCAACCTTTAATACCAAGATTGTTGAAGAGCTGTACACCTTCACCTCTGTCGAGATGGTAAACAACGAGGTTGATAACCTCTTAGGCCCCGGCATGAACATCCACAGGCATCCGTTAAACGGAAGAAACTTTGAGTATTTTTCAGAGGATCCGCTGGTCACGGGAAAAATGGCCACAGCAATGCTGATGGGTCTTCACTACGCAGGCGTAACCGGAACCGTTAAGCACTTTGCGGGAAACAATCAGGAAACCAAGAGACATTTCATTGATTCCGTCATCTCCGAAAGAGCTTTAAGGGAGATATATCTTAAAGCATTCGAAATAGTAGTAAAAGACGGAGTTGCCGATTCCTTCATGACTACATACGGAAGCCTTAACGGAACCTGGACCTCAAGCTGCTATGATCTTAATACCACGATACTGCGCGAGCAGTGGGGCTTCAAAGGCATAGTTATGACGGACTGGTGGGCGATGACAAGCGAGGAAGGCGGTCCGGGCGAAAAAAATAATTTCGCAGCCATGGTAAGGGCACAGAACGATCTATATATGGTATGCCCCAATTCTTCTCAGAACAGGCACGGTGACAACCTGAAGGAAGCACTTGACGACGGCAGGCTCACGATAGCCGAGCTGCAGAGATGTGCCGCCAACATCTGCGGTCAGGCTATGAACATGTATGCTTACTACCGTATTAACGGGGACAAGGCAGAGATAAAACTTACCGATCCCGATGATAATTTTAAGGATGAAAGCGAAGACATCGAATTTGAGTATGCGGGAACCGACCATACCTGCGACTTAAGCAGTGAGACCTTTACAGCCGGAACCTCCGTATCCATCGGACTCGACTTTGATACCATGGGCATGTGCAGGATTTCGATAACCGCTTCTTCCACGCTCGGTGAGCTCGCCCAGCTTCCCGTAACACTCTTCTACATGGGTAAGGTATACGGAGTATATACATTTAACGGAACCGGCGACAATGATGTTACCATCGACAGGGACATTTTCATTCACTCAAGACATGCGGTATTCAAATTGTTTACGCCTTCTAACGGTCTGAAGATAAAGAGCATACGTTTCAAATTTTTGTAAGAATTCATAACAGTCAGAAAGTCCCAAAGCCTTTTCAAGTTAGCTTGCACTGAGGACATTCGCTTATCACACAAAAACCAAAGGACATGTCGCTGGCTAATCCCCTGACATGTCCTTTTTAATCAAATTACAATATCATCGTGAGCTGTATCCTCTTCTTCTGAAGATCCACGCTCATAACCTTTACATCAACAACATCACCTACGCTTAATGCGTCAAGCGGATGCTTGATGAACTTCTTGTTCGTTATCTGCGAGATATGTACAAGTCCGTCCTGATGAACGCCGATATCGACGAATACGCCGAAATCTATTACGTTCCTGACGGTTCCCTTAAGCACCATGCCTTCCTTTAAGTCCTTCATCTCAAGGACATCCTGGCGGAGTATGGGTGCGGGCAGATCCTTTCTCGGATCCCTGCCGGGCTTCTCAAGCTCCTTGATGATATCGTCAAGGGTGATCTCACCTATGCCGAGTTCTTCGGCAAGCTTCTTCTTATCCTTTATCATCCCGCTAAGATGTGAAAGGGAATTAAAGCCCTTTGCATCCGCGTCCTGACCGTTCTCTTCGGTAATGATACCGGATACACGATTAGCAGGAGCCGATTTAGCCTTATCTTGAACGCTGTCATCCCTTGAAACCACATTCTTTCCTGCCTTTGCATAAGCCTGTGCAAGAAGCTTTCCCATGGCGGAATCGGCATTTCTTACCTGTATCTCGTTCCTGTTCCTGCGGTCCTTTCCGTTCTGTCTCGAAGACTTTTCAGCCTCCTCCTTACGCTTAACCGCATCCTCTTTTACAACCTTTGCCTGTTCGGCCTGAAGTGTCTTTATGTCCTCGGGAGTAAATCCGAGACTTTCAAGAAGCTTCTTGGCTGCGGCGTAAGACTCGGGATGTACGCTTGTATTGTCTAAAGGATTCTTTCCTCCTCTTATCCTTAAGAAACCTGCACACTGCTCAAATGCCTTCGGACCGAGCTTGGGAACCTTTAGCAGCTCTGCTCTTGAAAGGAATCTTCCGTTTTCTTCACGGTATGTAACAATGTTCTTTGCAATGGGCTTTGTAATACCCGATACATACTCGAGCAGGGATGCGGATGCCGTATTTACATCAACACCGACCTTGTTAACGCAGTCCTCGACAACACCCTCAAGCTGTTCTCCGAGCTTCTTCTGGTTCATATCATGCTGATACTGGCCGACACCGATGGACTTGGGATCGATCTTAACAAGCTCCGCAAGAGGATCCTGTACACGGCGCGCGATGGAAGCCGCACTTCTCTGTCCCACATCAAAGTTCGGGAACTCTTCGGTAGCGAGCTTGCTTGCGGAATAAACCGATGCGCCCGCCTCGTTTGTAATGACATAGGAAAGATTGGGCTTGTTCAGCTCATGAAGGAGCTCAACTATAACCTGCTCCGACTCACGTGAAGCCGTTCCGTTTCCTACGGAGATAAGTGTTATGTTGTATTTGTCGATAAGCTGCTTTAATACACGCTTAGCCTCCTCAACCTTATTCTGAGGCGCTGTGGGATAAATGACAACGGTATGCAGCACCTTTCCTGTCGGATCTACCACTGCAAGCTTGCAGCCCGTCCTGAACGCAGGGTCCCAGCCGAGCACGAAATGCCCGGTGATCGGAGGCTGCATGAGCAGCTGGGTAAGGTTCTTTCCGAATACCCTTATCGCACTGTCCTGTGCCTTTTCGGTAAGATCGGAACGTATCTCGCGCTCTATAGCGGGTGCGATGAGACGGTCGTATGCATCGGCAACGACAGCTTTTAATATATCCGTTGTAAACTCATTGTTCTTCTTTATCGTATGCTGTTCAAGATACCTTAAGATCTGTTCTACGGGAGCCTCAATCTTAACGGTAAGGAACTTCTCATCCTCGCCGCGGTTAAGTGCAAGGACTCTGTGTCCGAGTATTGTGGTTATCTTCTCCGAATATTTGTAATAATTTTCATAAACGCTCTGAGCCTTCTCATCCTTTGCTTCGGAAACGATAAGACCTTCATCGGTGGTAAGCTTTCTGATATAGATCCTGTAGTCAGCCTCGTCGGAAATACGCTCAGCAAGGATATCGCTTGCTCCTGCGATGGCATCCTCTGCAGACTTAACCTCCTTTTCCTCATTTATGAAATCGGCTGCATACTCAGCGATAGGACGGTCTGCATCCTCTGCGGCGATTATATCTGCCAAAGGCTCGAGACCCTTCTCCTTTGCCACCGTAGCCCTTGTCCTTCTCTTCTGCTTGTAGGGACGGTAAAGGTCTTCTACGACTACAAGTGTAGTAGCGTCCATTATCTGCTTCTTTAACTCTTCTGTCAGCTTACCCTGTTCCTCAATACTTGCAAGAACGGAAGTCTTCCTTTCTTCGAGATTTCTTAAATAGGTAAGACGCTCATACAGGTTTCTTAATACCTCATCATTCAGCGAGCCCGTAACCTCCTTACGGTATCGCGCGATGAAAGGGATCGTATTGCCTTCATCGATCAGCTTAACCGTGGCGTCCACCTGTGTGACCTTGATTTCCAGTTCTTTTGCAAGTTGTTCGTTGATACTCATTTGTGACTCTCCTAAAATTTTCTTATATTTTATCTTGCCAGCTTCTTTGACATCTCTGCCATATATGCATCCGGGAATTTACTGAGCTTCATGGCCTTTTCCAGATCGAAATCGGTAAATTCGCCGTGCTGGTAAGCAACTATCCTGTTCTTTCCGCCGGAATTGATGACTTCAACGGCCTTGCCGCCCATAGCCGACGCAAACACACGGTCCTGACAGGAAGGCGCGCCGCCGCACTGAAGTATGCCGAGAACCGTAGCTCTTGTCTCAAGACCCGTAGCAAACTCGATGTTCTTTGCAAGTGAAGCCGATTTTCCGACAGACTCGGAATTAACTATCAGATGAAGCCTCTTTCCGAGCTTCTTCTTATTTATGATCTCCGAGATCATCCTCTGCTGATTCTGGTCATGGTACTCATTTGTAATGATCTCCTCCGCTCCGGTAGCAATACCGCACCACAGAGCATTATGACCGCTCTTCTTTCCCGCAACCTCGATAACGCTGCATCTCTCGTGGGATGCCGAAGTATCCCTTATCTTATCTATCGCCTCCATGGCAGTATTAATCGCAGTATCAAAACCTATGGTATATTCTGTACATGCCACGTCAAGATCTATGGTAGCGGGAATACCCACAACATTTATGCCCTTTGCTATCAGGTCAAGGCCGCCCCTCATGGTACCGTTCCCGCCGATGATGACAAGTGCGTCGATCTTTAATTCCTTTAAGGTCTCGATAGCCTTAAGCTGTCCTTCCTCGGTAATGAATTCCGGACAGTCGGATGCAAGCAGCTGTGTGCCTCCCCTCTGTACGGTCTCAGACATGGTCTTGTTCGTCATCTCGATGTAATCCTTCTCGATAAGTCCGGAGTAACCGCGCCTGAAGCCGATAACCTTCATATTGTAGCCGATGGCCGAACGAACAACCGCACGGATCGCCGCATTCATACCCGGAGCATCCATACCGCTCGTAAGGACACCGATAACCTTTTTACCTGTGGACTCCTCGGACTCAACGGGAAGCATGCCCTCACTCTTCATGAGCCTGCTGTCACCCTTACGGGTCAACTTTCCAAGCATATCGACAAGGAACGGATCAAGCGTCTTCTTCATCGAAAGAGCCTCATCCATGTCAAAATCAACGAATGCACCGTTTTTATATGCAACAACCCTGTCACATCCACCCTT
>JAEEVO010000152.1 GCA_016290905.1 Lachnospiraceae bacterium
ACATTCAGAGTCGTTGACGGCTTGTTCGGCTATGCCCGCGATGCAGCGCTCTGCAGGACGGTAGATATTTCCAGGAGCGTAATAGACCTCGTGATCCTCCCGGTCATTGCAGTATTGATATGCATCTTCTATGACAGACTGAAAAAGACTACGAAAAAAGGAGTTGTCTCAAAAGTGACTAGTTCACAGCGAGGCAACTCCTTTTAAATTGTTCAAAACCGAACACAAAACACCTCTAGAATCGTTAAAAATCGAGTCTCAAGGGCAGTTTTTGTAGAAAACTCCATTTCCGAGCATGCTAACGCCAGTTCAGGATGGTTTCTGAACTGTTTTTATGTTTTTCTAAGCTGATCCGGAAAGCGGAAACAGCGCTTGTCCGATCCGCCCGCTTTGTATTCGGTTGTGGAGTTTGTTGAGGTCAAATGCTATTGCTAACAATGTGTATTCAGTAGCAACGTTTTCTTTGCCCCGCATGAGGAACCTCTTGAATCCGTAATCCTGTTTGGTTATTCCAAAGACACCTTCGGCTTGTATGGATCTGTTGACTCTCAGTTGGATCCCTTTTTCTGAAGTGATATTGTCTCGGCTTTCCTGCCTGAATACATCGAAGACCTCACTTACCTGAATGCTCTTTGTGTATTGTCCTTTGTAACACTTGCCGTAGTATGGGCAGCCTTCACAGGATTCGCATTTATAAATCTTAATGGTGCTCTCATAACCCATGAAACCTTTCTTGTGTTTGTTTCCGGATAGCTTGAGGTTCCGTCCGCCTTTACAGGTGTATACATCCTTTTCCTCGTCGTAATCCATTGCAAGCCTGAATTCCATATCCTTTTGGAATTTCTTTGTTTTGGAATACTCGTAGTTGGATGGTTTTATATATGGCGTGATTCCATTGCGCTTGAGATAGTCGTAATTCTCTTCGCTCTCGTAGCCTGCATCGGCAATCAGATTGTCGAAGTTCCTGCCGTAGTTTCTGTTAAGCTTGTCCAGAAAAGGAATAAGAGTACGGACATCTGTTCGTTCAGCTGATACATCTATTCCGACTATGTATTCGCTCTCAACGGCTGCCTGGATGTTATATCCCGGCTTTAACTGACCGTTACGCATATAATCTTCTTTCATGTGCATAAAGGTCGCATCTTTATCTGTCTTGGAATAACTGTTTCTGCCTTTAAAGATGGTCCGGGCAGTCTCGTACTTTTGTTGTCTGGTCTTAAAGTCTTCTATTGTTTCTATCTGTTTTTGTAATTCTGTCTTTCTCTTGCCTGAGCCATAAACAAATTCAGTTCCCCGGCAGTCTGCTATCAGCACAAGATCACTCAGCACTTTCTGAAGATACTGAGCCGTGATGTATTCAGGAACAACGGTGATGCCCAATTCCTCTTTGAGATATTTGGTTGCCTTTATCTGGAGCTTTGCTTCGCTCTTTTCAATAAAACCACGCCATACAAAGGAATACTTATTGGCATTGGCTTCTATCTTTGTTCCGTCGATAAACAGGTTCTCAAATTGTATTTCGTCTGCTTCAGCCAACAGATTAACCAACTGAATAAGCAGGCCTTCTACACAATGCGTTAGATGCTTTTGGCGGAATCTTGCTATGGTATTGTGGTCAGGAACCTTTTCTCCTCTGAGCAGATACATAAATGCCAGATTTAACTTACAGGCTTTTTCTATCTCTCGCGAAGAATAGATATGCTGCGAATATGCATATACCATTATCTTGAACAGAGTCTTCGGTTCGACTGCAGGATTTCGTCCTTCGGACGAGTAGGTCAGGTACAATTCTTTGTAATCTATCTCCTCTAAAACCTGATCTATGAGTCTTACTGAATCGTCTACGGGAATTAAACATTCGGTTTGAATTGGAAGTGACAGTTGAATATAGCTCCCGTTTTTGCTATAGTCAGACTGTAATGTTAGAGTTTTTTGCACAAGTTAATTCTAACAATAAACGGGCCCTTCGGGACCCGTTTTCTTTTGAAATAGTTAGGGGCTATCTCTTTCTGTTTTGAGACGGCCCCTTTTTATCCGTGTATGTTTTTGACTTATTTCTTCATGACCGGAATCCAGATTGCGCTTTTATAGTCAGCGGCTGCGGGATCACCTTCAGCGTACCACTCAACATTTGCATTGCCTGAGATCTCATAGTCGGGATTGCCGGGAAGCCACTCTTTGAAGATCTTTGTGTTGACTGACTGCAAAGCTCCGGGGCACGGACCGGTGATGTCGAATACTGCCCAGTCACAGTCGGCGAGCTCATAAAGAACCATTCCTTCAGGAACATTTCCGCCATTGTATCTTCCTGCGATAAGATATCTGAACTTTGTGCCGCCGATGTCATCGATGCAGATGCCGAACTCGCCGATGTTATTGTCACGTATAGCCTTCTCAATTTCATCCGCAGGTTCGTTTCCTTCGTAGACATTTGAGTGCTTTTCTGTTATCTCAGTCCAGAACTTCGGGATCTCTGTATATGAAGTCTCGCTGTCAAAGTTCTTCTGAAATCCGATGACCTTAAAGTTTTCCATTCTTGTGATCTTGTAATCCATTTTGTCTCCTCCTTGAACAGTTAAATTGATCTTTAAGGGAAGGAAAGCATTGAACGGTGCTCCTGAACGGACCTGTGAAGGCGTTGCTCCGTGGAAACGCGAGAATGCTTTGGTGAAGCTTTCAGGTGTCTCATAGCAATAACGGTAAGCGATATCAATTACCGGATCTTCCGTGCTTCTCAGATCGATCGCTGCCTGATACAGTCTGCGGTTCCTTATATACTCGCCGACGTTATAACCGGTCATGAGTGAGAAGCCGCGCTGCAGAAAGATCGGAGAGATATAAACCTTTCCGGCGACATCCTGTACACTGATGTCTTCTTTCAGGTTGTCCTCGATAAAGCCGATTGCTGTTTTGATGCCTGTGAGCCATTCCATTGAGGCGTTCCTCCTTCCTTGATGATGTCAGTATAACTTCAGGGAAAAGACATCTCTTGTCATTTCCGATCCGTTTTTGTCCGGCAGGGAAAGCATGGATCTGATCATATTTTATATCACAAGCGTTTATATAGAATAAAGAAGTCTGAAGTGTTCATACCCGTGGAATGTTTTCGCGAATGATATAATGAACCCAGAAAAACAAGGTGATTACATATGATCGAAACAGAACGTTTGATACTGCGTGAATTTAAGGATACATATGTATACGCAAAGCTGAATGATACGGCTCAAGTGTAGTATTGCAAATATCATAACCTGCCTCAGAATAGTGCTCAGTTGATGGATGTTCCTGTCTGGCTTTACATATGGATCTCAGTCATAGCGGTAATAAAACTGATCAATATCGCCATAGGATTCATCAGACAGAATAAACTGGTGGCTGTGCATTCCGTGATAAACAAAGTCACCGGAGTTTTACTGTTCGTTTTCCCGTTAACACTGGCATTTATCGACCTTAGATACAGTGCGTTATGCATCTGCTCAGTTGCAACTGCAGCGGCTGCTTATGAAGGATACTTAATAGTTGCCCGTTCACCTGTGAAATAATTACGTGTTATGCGAAAATAGTATGTAAGATCAGAAGGAAAGATACATAAATCGCTTATGGATAGACTGTTTATTACTCACTAGTAT
>JAEEVO010000153.1 GCA_016290905.1 Lachnospiraceae bacterium
ATATGTTAGCCACCTTGACACCCGCAAAAGAATCAAAGTAGTTCGCATACTGTTTTAGCATCTTTCTGGAGTTTTCTTTATCCTTTGATGCTCTTTCCTCCGGAGTCCCGGCGGTTCTTACCCAAAAATCATATGCATCAAACTCCCAGGCTTTCTTATGTTGTTTACTGTAATCTTCCAAACCCATTATCCTCCCGGCATTTTATATGGACATTTATCCGGACATTTGTCCAGATAACCACTCAATTTAGGTTCTATCTTAACCCATTAGCAAACACCCATGAATAAAACAATTCTTTAGGTGGCTTAACATATTCATAATCCAGAAGCGGCTCTCTTGTGTCAATTATTTCAATCGCCTCGTTTAAGACTTCTTCAATAGTTTTTCCGGCAACATCGATTTCAACCTCATTAACCAGCGGTTCCCTCTTGAGGTTCTTATCATTTGTCTTTTGCTGCAATTCATAATCTATCAAGCCATTGTTTGGGCGATTCTTCATTTGCTCCCTAATCTGTTCCAAATCGCTTGATACCAACTTAATTGTTATGTAATTCGAGCCTTTAAAAACAATTGGAATATCCGCCGTCCTTAGGTCATCAATATCCGATGCAATGATATTCTTATATCCAAGCTTATGAAAGCACTTCAGCATAGCAACCAGGTTTTCCCAGCAGGTTAATTCCTCAAGTTCTCCGGTCATTTGCTCAACTCCGTCTCTGGAGATAAATTCCGGGATCATATTCTGCTCTATGCAAGTCGTCTTATAGTGCTCAAGAAGCCCATTGGCTAGCGTTGTTTTTCCGATACCACTAGCGCCGGTCACAAATATATAATCTTTTACTGTTACACTTGTTACTTCAATCTCGGTCTCATTTGTAACCTCAACGATTTCTTCCTTTTTGGCCATATACAGTCCTCTTTTGTAATATTTTTGTTTGAGATGCCAATTTGGCATCTCAAACATCATACGTATTGCTTTACATAGTGCGAAATCAAGCTCACATCATTTCCAGCTCCACTATTCGGAAATAATTCCTCACATTTCATACAAAAACCCAAGATATATCCTATCATAAATAGCACTTGTTTTCAATGAAAACCCGCTTGGTACGATTTCAGTTTTGAGAGAACGCTTTCTTTTTCTGTCGGCAGTTCCTCGCCCGGATGCTGTACCCGTCACTTCATATCCTGTTATCAAAATGTTATCACACGTGTAAACAAAAAAGCTTCTGAAAGCGCATGTTTACGCCATCAGAAGCCTTTAATCACTGCTTTTTAGTTTTTACCTGTAAGCCACTCGGTATTATTCCAGCTCTATGGTTCCGGGCGGCTTGGAGCTGATGTCGAAGAGTACGCGGTTTACTCCGCGGACTTCATTTACAATACGGCTCATGACAGTCTGTAAGGTATCCCAAGGGATGTTGGCTGCTTCTGCAGTCATGAAATCTACTGTACGTACTGCTCTGAGCACTATGGCGTAGTCATAGGTTCTCTCATCTCCCATGACACCGACAGATCTCATATTTGACAGGGCTGCAAAATACTGGTCCGGCTTCCAGGCAGGCCAGTCGCCGTCCTTTTTATATGAGTCCCATGCTGCTTTATCCACTTCTTCACGGTAGATGGCATCTGCGTCCTGTACTATACGTACCTTGTCTGCGGTCACCTCGCCTACTATACGGACTCCGAGTCCGGGACCGGGGAATGGCTGACGGAATACAAGTTTTTCAGGGATGCCCAGTTCAAGACCTGCCTGACGCACCTCATCCTTAAACAGGTTGCGTAACGGCTCGATTATCTCCTTAAAGTCCACATGCTCAGGCAACCCGCCTACGTTATGGTGGGACTTTATAACAGCGGATTCTCCGCCGAGACCACTCTCAACCACATCGGGGTAGATAGTACCTTGTGCCAGGAAGTCAACGGCACCTATTTTCTTTGCTTCTTCCTCGAATATATTTATGAATTCCTCACCAATTATCTTTCTTTTTCTCTCAGGCTCAGTTACTCCGGCAAGTTTGCTAAAGTACCTGTCCTGCGCGTTTACTCTTATAAAGTTCAGATCAAAGTTACCATCAGGTCCGAATATCTTTTCGACATCATCCCCCTCGTTTTTTCTGAGCAAACCATGGTCAACAAACACACAGGTAAGCTGTTTTCCGATAGCCTTTGAGAGGATGCCTGCTGCAACCGATGAATCCACACCACCGGAAAGTGCTAAGAGTACTCTGCCGTTTCCTACCTTTTCACGGATCTCCTTTATGCTGTTTTCTACGAAGGAATCCATTCTCCATGAGCCTGAACATCCACAGATATTGCGGACAAAATTGTAAAGCATCTTTGATCCTTCGGGAGTATGGAGTACTTCGGGATGGAACTGGATGCCGTAGAGATTCTTCTCAGTGCATTCCATAGCGGCTACAGGAGTATTCGCTGTCCAAGCTACAGATTTAAAGCCGGGTGCCAGCTTTGATATATAATCAAAATGGCTCATCCAGCATACTGTATGCTGCATAACGCCCTTGAACAAAGGAGAAGAAATGTCCAGATCAACCTCTGTCTTTCCGTATTCCCGTTGGGAAGCACGCTCGACTTTCCCACCAAGAACATGGCTCATAAGCTGAGCACCATAACAAAGCCCGAGTACAGGGATGCCAAGTTCAAAAAGTTCCTTAGAGCAGGTGGCTGCATTTTCCTCATAACAACTCGAAGGCCCGCCGGTAAGGATTATCCCTTTGGGCTGCATTGCTTTTATTTTTTCAAGGGGCGTCTTATACGAGTATATTTCACAATATACATTGCACTCCCTGACGCGTCGGGCTACCAGCTGGTTGTACTGGCCGCCAAAATCGATGACAATTATTTTTTCCATTATTTTACACCTCATCCATCACGCCTTAATCGTGACACCTCGAAAACGCCTTCAGCGTTTCCTCGGTAACAAATCGATGCTACTCATCTACTTTGTTATATTATAAATGTGACAGGAAGAATCATCCCCCCTGTCACACCTTTGCAACATTAATTATTTTGATAACTTTTCATGGATCGCTGCTGCCGCAGTCTTTCCGGCACCCATGGCCAGGATAACGGTTGCTGCGCCTGTAACTACGTCGCCGCCGGCATATATGTTCTCGATAGATGTTGCGCCGAGATCATCAGCTACGATACATCCCTTAGCATTGGTCTCAAGACCCTTTGTAGTCTTCTTGATAAGAGGATTGGGAGTCTGTCCGATAGCGATAACAGCTGTATCGATATCAAGGATATGCTCTGAACCCTTTATTTCTACAGGCTTTCTTCTGCCGCTTGCATCGGGCTCGCCAAGTTCCATGCTGAGCAGTTCTACGCCCTTAAGCCATCCGTTCTCATCACCGATGAACTTGGTAGGATTCTCTAGCAGCTTAAACTGGATGCCCTCTTCCTCTGCATGCTCTACTTCTTCCTTACGAGCGGGAAGCTCTTCCTTACCACGTCTGTAAATGATATATACGTTCTCAGCGCCAAGACGCTTTGCACACCTTGCAGCATCCATAGCAACATTTCCGCCGCCGAATACAGCAACATTCTTTCCGCAGTAAACAG
>JAEEVO010000154.1 GCA_016290905.1 Lachnospiraceae bacterium
GATCTCAGGCACCGCAGTTATTTCTACGGGATATCCATCAAGGACATACATCTCCTCATCATCTAATATATATCCTTCACCTTCAGTCTCTATTTTGATCCTGAAGATACCGTTTCTGCCATATGCCGTTTCGCCTTCAAAATGCGCCACAAGTTCTCTGTCGGATTCTATCCTGAATATGTATATGTTTTCCGTACTTACGAGTTTGTCCCCTTCATACCAGCCTGTGAAACTGCAATCCTCATACTGTGCAGCATATACTGCTGCACGCATACCGACAGGATAGCTGTCATCGTAGTTGTATGCTACTCCGCCGAGAGGGTTGTTGGAAGATACAGTTACTGTGCACTCCGGTACATCATTTTTATACTCTGCGGATGGTGATATAGTCTTCTTCCCCTTTTTTAAGACAGGAGCAACCGGTTTTTCTATTTTTTCACTATAATCACGGCTAAAAAATTCCTGCACATATTCCATCGTAATGACATCGCCTTTTTTTACGGCGATATCAAGGTAGTTTGACTGGTAATATAAGTTATAACTGTCGTCTAAACGTGCGAAGGTAATATCGATGGTGCCGTCACTTGTGGCTGTGATTTCCACGTTATATCCGATGTCCTGCGGAAGATATACACTCCATTCTCCTGTTTCTCTCATTCCGCCCGTAAGATATCCGTTATATTGGCTATTCGGAACATCTTCTATGTATTCAGCTGCCAAAACCCCTCTTGTGTCATGTACATGGATCTCCACCGGGCCGCTGATGTACAGCTTACGCATATTGCTCGGGTAATATCCGGCTGCTTTTGCGGCAGTGTTTTGTCGTAATCCTGTTACGAGACATATCAGAAGTGTTAATACCAGTATGCGTACTGCTTTTTTCATATGGGCCCTCCTTTTGTTATTCTCATCAACTTGTTACATGTATGGGATGATATTCCTTAAAATCTATAGACATAAAATCCATATACTAAGTTACTGAATTCTCCGCAAGCGAAAGTATACTCTTCACCATTAATTACGGTTTTATATAGCCAGGTCTTTTTCTTATAGGCTTTCATTATCTTAACCGCCCCACAACCTCCGATTTATTTTATTCTACCATAGTTATTTATATTGGACATTATGATATGAGCCCCTTGCTTTTATTTTCTTTCCTTCAAGGGTATCGTTGATATTTATCAGATCCTCTACATATCTCTGCAGACAGTACGGACAGCATTTCGATGATCTTACGACATCATGACGCACATTTTCATAAGTTTGGGTTGTACCGTACTCGTGTATCGCTTCTTCTTTTTTATAGTGATTATTCCATTCTGTTTCCTTGGTATGTTTATATTTTTGATCTACCGAGGCGATCACAGTGGCATCAGCATAGTATGTATCGGCTACCTTGAATTCCCAGTTCATGTATGCGATAACATGGCATGTGTAACATCTGATGACGCTGCTTCCCACCTTAAAGCATCCCCATATATTGGCCACCACGATGATACCTGCACATATTGCAAGATCTACAGTGACAGGCATGTCGTCCCATGCTTTTGAAAGTACGAGTGATGCTCCGAAGTATACTGCGATGAGTACCAGTGATATACCAAAAGTCGAAAAAAATACGCCGGCTTTATTAAATTCCGCATGCGGGAAGCTCTGTTTCGGGAGGTCTATCGGTTCTTTTTCTTTCCTGCGTTTTCCGGTTATGTACTTTACACGCAGGACGAATACTGCTGCGGTGACCAGTGCAAATACGACGGTAGCCAGTATTGTCTTAATGTCAAATAAGGCACTTAAGAAGCTCGTGGTCGAGTCCGGATTTAACACTCTTTTGGCGAAGTATTTATACTTGTCGTTCGCACTGTTCCATGAGAAGAACCCCGCTGCCAAAAAGAAGCATAAGACATCCAGTATTCTTGGCAGCAAGAGTATCTGGATGCACTTCGATGTCAGTTTTTCCGGATCATCCGCTCCGGGCACTTCATATGTTTTTCTGTGCTCATGCGTCAGCGTAAGCCCCAGCACTTCCTGATTGTCTATTACGGGATTTGTGTTGTTGGTGCTGCTATTATTATTATTGTTATTATTATTGTTGTTATTGTTATTGAGAAAATTAAAGTCCATTACATCCCCTCCGTTTTTTACACCCTAGGTTCTATTATACTTATCTCAGTGTTTTTTTCAAGGGATTTTACGGAATGAAAAAACCGTCCCTGCCTTTCGGCAGGGACGATTCTATATTATGGGGAACTATTTATTTAGCTGTATCCGACACTTTTCTTTGAAGCAAATTACCTTCAGCATCGTATTTATATAAAACTACTTTTACAGTACCGTCATCTCGTAAATAGTTAATCGTTACTATTTTTTCTCCTGAAGGTTTGACGGTAGTTTTCTTATTAACCTTAGTACCATTTGACTTCTTAAATGACTTCGTTACTACCTTCTTTTTCATTTTTCCGGTCGAATCCTTTAATGTTATACGAGCTTTTTTTACGGAAGCAGTTATGGTTTTTACTGTATTCTTTGATTTACCCGATGCATATTTTAGTGAAGCATTAACAACCTTTTTATTCGCTTTGGTAACTTTTATGGTAACATTTTTTGTTGTGCCATCAGCCTTTTCAATCAAAGATTTTGTAACTGAAGTACCATTTGATTTAACGTATTTTTCTTCAGTTGTTGTACTGACTATATTTCCATCAGCGTCTGTTACAACTTTAACACTTTCAGTAGAACCATCAGCGTATGTGGTGACAGTTTCTTTAACATCGTTACCATCTTTATCTTTACTTGTTTCTGTTACTTTTTCAGGTACGGTAGTTTCAGGTTCTGTCTCACCCTGCTTTGCATCTTCCGACTTGTTATTATCATCTTTTGTATTGTCGGGCTGTACGGGTGTGACAGGATCCGGATTGCTAGGCTGCTGGGTTCCACTACCTGTACCTGTCTGGGTGCCGGGGTTAGTCTGAGTACCGGGATTGGTCTGTCCCTGGTTCTCGCTTGGAGCATCTTTCTCGCCAGGAGTTACTTTCTCGCCTTCTGTGCCACCTTCAGTTCCAGCTTCTGTACCACCTTCGGTTCCGCCTTCTGTACCGCCTTCTGTGCCACCCTCGGTACCACCTTCTGTACCGCCTTCTATACCACCTTCGGTTCCAGCTTCTGTGCCACCTTCTGTTCCAGCTTCTGTGCCACCTTCTGTTCCAGTTTCTGTACCACCCTCAGTGCCGCTTTCTGTGCCACCCTCGGTTCCACCTTCTGTTCCGCCTTCTGTACCACCTTCGGTTCCACTTTCTGTGCCACCTTCTGTGCCACCCTCTGTTCCGCCTTCTGTGCCACCTTCAGTTCCAGCTTCTGTGCTGCCTTCGGTTCCGCCTTCTGTAGCACCCTCTGTGCCACCTTCGGTTCCGCCTTCGGTGCCACCTTCTGTGCCACTTTCGGTTCCACCTTCTGTACCGCCTTCGGTTCCGCCTTCTGTGCCACCCTCGGTACCACCTTCTGTACCGCCTTCTATACCACCTTCGGTGCCGCCTTCAGTTCCGCCTTCGGTTCCGCCTTCTGTGCCACCCTCG
>JAEEVO010000005.1 GCA_016290905.1 Lachnospiraceae bacterium
TCAATATATTTATATAAGTAAGTTTTTCTTCGTCCCTCATATCTTCTCCTATACATTTACAAAGCGGATACTTTTTGTTTATGTCAAACAGTAAGTGTCCGCTTTGTTATTAAATAATTTGCAGATAACGATTTTATTTACATGGAGGCTGCCTTAGGTGTGCCTGCGCTCACATACCTGATCTGAGAGCCACCTGTAGATGTACGATTGAGTCTCATAACTTCTTTCCATGTATCTCTCATCTCACGGATATACTTTAATGCGTCTTCCAGCACTTCGGCATCCTTGTGGATGTTAGCTTCAACAAGTCTTCTGTATATATAGTCATATACTCTTTCAAAGTCCTGTGCTACAGGATACTTGAAATCAAGTGTACATCTGAACTCAGTGATTATCTTCTGAGCTTTGATGATATTTGTATTTGCCTTTTCTATGTCATTCTTCTCAATAGCTCCGAGTGCTATATTACAAAACTTAATAGCTCCGTCGTAAAGCATAAGTGTAAGTTCAGCGGGTGATGCTGTCTGAATGGAATTGCTCTTATATACATTAGCCATTGCTGCTGTCATGTCATACCTCTTTCTTCGCTCCCGGCGATATACTCTTTTTTTGTCCTACACCACATATATCGGACGAAAACTCAAATACCTTTATAGACAAAATAAAAAACTTTCGGACTTTTTTCCGAAAGTTTTTAGGTTAAATATATACTGTTTTTATTTCTTTATCCAAAGAAACCTGCCAACTGGCTTTGCTGGTTTTGAAGATTTGCCATAGCCTTTTCCATTGCTGAGAACTGTTTATAATACCGATCCTCAATATCCTGAAGCTTTGTCTCCCACTTCTTTATCTGCTTCTCATAGTTATCCACCTGAGTCTTCATCTGTTTATCATTATAGAATGTGAGCGCAGATGAAAGTGGCGATGCAGACATCTTGTTTGAAAGAGTATCGTAAAAGTTGTCCATAATACCTGAAAGAGCTTTACTTACCTTTTCGGGATCACTCTCAAGCATGGATTTTAATTTATTGGTTTTATCCAAATACTGTGGATCATCCGCATCACCTTCTATATGAAGCAAACCACGCTCCGTATAATCTCCCGTAACTATCCCGAAACTAGACAAAGAGAACGACTCTCCATCAATTGTAACTGTTTTCTGCATAGCCGTCCTAAATGCTGTCATAAGGCTATTCAATGTATCATCTCTACGAAGTAATGAATCCTTTATCTTATCTTCCCAGAGTTTAACCTGATCATCCGTCATGGCTTCTTTCTGTTCAGAAGTAAGCATCGAATATCCTTTTGCAGATGGAGCATTATACTTCTCATACATCTCCGTAACAAGTTCATTGTAAGACTTAACAAAATCTTTTATCTTATCATATGTTGTATCTACATCGTTACTTACGGTAAGCTTGATACCATCTGCATTTGTCGTACCGATAAGATCAAGTGTAAGACCATTAATCTGAATTGTATTAGAACCCGAATTAATGATAGCACCATTCAATTTAATGCTTGCATCAGATGCTCCTACAATAGCCATCTCACCGCTATTATTGGCAGTTATCCCGTTTTTTGCCATATCTTCCGTGATATTTTTAAGGCCAAGATTTTCAAGTCCTTCACCTTCTAATGCATCTGATTCTATGGTGAACTTATTGTCCTCTCCGGTGTCCTTTGCCGCTATGAAGAAACGTCCGCTTTTTGTATCAAAATTTGCATTAAGTCCGGCTTCTTTAAGTCTGTCAACAAATTCTTCTATAGTGGTATCCGAATCAATGGTAATGGAAGTTACATTTTCCAGATCCTTACCGTTTTTAATCGTTATAGTCTGACCCGAAGACATCCCTGTATCTGTCAATAAGGTATCCTTCGTATAACCCTTGTCTTTTATATCCGCACCTGTCACATACTCAGCAGATGCCAATTTATCAACACTCACCGAATATGACCCTGCTACAGCGCTTGACGTCGATACCTTTACCTTTGTTTCATCAGATGACGTTGCTTTTTTTGTCTGATAACTTCCCTGTAATTTTAGCGGAGATAGTTTATCTGTATAGAAGGAATAAAGCTTTGTATTCATCTCACTCCACTTTTCCTTAGTCCAGCTAAGCTTCTCTTTTTTACCTTCAAGGTTTGTCTTCTTTAATGACTGGGCAGACATTAATTCTTTTATAACAGCATCCGTATCAAGTCCGGACGCCATTCCGCTCATTCGTATAGGCATAATTCGACCTCCTTGTTCTTAAAACACTTCCCTGTTTACCTCTTCTCGTCAACTATTATGCCGGCCAGTTCCCACATCTTGCTTATCATATCCAAGGTTTCCTCAGGCGGTATCTCACGGATGACTTCGTTCGTATCCTGATCCACAATCTTTACCGATATGCGCTTGGTTGCCTCATGATACGAAAACTCAGCATTTGCATGCCCGAAATATCCACGTGCCCGTTTGTTTGCCTGTTCAATTGCCGACTTTACTTCCTCTTCGGAAGGCTGCTTCCCGTTATCTCCCTTCACCTGACCTTCGGATGCAGAGCTGGGAGCCTTTACTGCTATATTGGTCAGGGCTTCCGACCCTGTTTTCACAACAGTTGTAGATTCAGCGGGCGCCGGCTGATAAGACTGAACCGGTTGATAGGACTGATTCGATCCAACAACTTCAATTCCCATATGTTTCTCCTTTCGTTAGGTAATCCTAAACTTTGTATCGACGGTAAAAAAACCGTCCACCTCCTTGTGCTACGATCAGGAAAATAGTGTTCCTGACTTGTGCAGACCGGCATCGGTTTAAACGGTGTTATCTCCGATCGTCCGCACAAAATACAAATAATCATACAGAAATAAAATCCGCATGATTATCTGCCTAAATCCTTTTAGTTATATTGGGATATACTAATGGGATTCTATTCTATTTTCTTTATCGGATACTTCTCAATAAAACTTAACAGTAAATTATTAAATTTTAAATAATTTTTCGATAGTATCCCTATCCACCTGATTCTCAGCTGCTTTTTTGTTTTCTTCCTGTATCTGAAGATATATCTCTTTTCTGAAGATAGCAACCGATTTCGGAGCGGTAACGCCTATCTTTACCTGATCGCCCTTTATCTCCAGAACGGTTACTTCTATATCGTTGCCGAGCATGATGGACTCATTCGTCTTCCTTGATAATGCGAGCATCAGCCTTCCTCCTTTTTCTTTCTGGCAGCTTCAAGCAGATCATGGATCTTGAACTTTATCTCATAATCAGGATTCTCTGCAACTACCTGACTGCCTTTCATTGTTGTTGTATTGATGATAATAGGTGCCTTAAGGTTGATTGACATTGCCTTAATATCTGCCGGTACGGTAACAGTTACAAGCATCGAAATGGTCTCTTCACTCCACTCACCCAGATTCTCCAGGTACTCGTCATCAACTACAGGGTTATAATCGGGAACTATGGTGGTAGGGATCATAACCGGAAGTGCAAGAAGCTCCTCGTCTACACTCTGAAGCCACTGTATGTTGGGAATCTCTTCTGAACTGGAATCATAGAGAAGAACATATTTCTTATAATTCTCAAATCCGAACAGGCCGTTATCCATAGTGATAACCTTGCTCTCATCAATGTCAACTTCCCCAAAGTGTCTTGTTTTTACATTCATAGTACATCCTCCTTTTTATTTTGGAACCCCTTTTATTTTACATAGTCACAATGATATCTGCCTTCTGTCTACTTTGTGATATGTCCGAAAGCAATTATACTACACTTTTATAAATATTTCAACTAAATTTTCTGAAAACTTATATCAGACCATGCCGCTTTTACCATACATATCCTACAGGAAATCAAGAAGTGTATTCTTTACAACCTTTCCGGCTGCCTGAAGGGATGCGTTGTATACAGTGTTTGCTGCGTTATAGTTAACAATCGTATCTACAAGATCGGCGTCTTCGTTCTGTGAAAGCAGGTCTGTAAACTCTACCTGCTGAGTATTTAAGCGTTCTTCGGTCAGTTCTATACGGTTGTAACGGGTACCGATATCACTTGTTGCTGAGTTTACTATATTTTCTTCCTTTATTATTGAAGTAAGTCCCCTGCCATAGGCTTCGCGCATAAGGCTGTCCTTTAGTGCAAACTCTGTATCTAAGACTCCTCTTATTTCCTTTAGTTTGGCTATCTTAGTCTCGTCAAGCGCAGTATCGTCAAGCATCTTGTCAACGCGTGCTATCTTGTCCTTTACTTTATTGACATCCTCGATAGCGATAAGTATGTCATCCACAGTCCTTCCGATAGCGTGCCTAAAGGCGTCCTTCGCCTGTACGTTTATTGCAAGCCTCTGGTTAAAGTTTATCTCATAAGCTATCTGCTGGTCTTCAACGGTGTACTCTATCTTTTTTGCTACCCTCTGATCCTCAGGCAAAGTCAGATCGTAAGCGGTACAGTCAAAATAGTGTTCCGGTCTTAATTCGTCTTTTTCAAACTCATTTTTCTCGTAGGTTATCTCGAAGTTTTTCTCACGCCACTCATTATATCTCTCGGGTCCAAATATGATCTCGCCTGTATCTTCTATGAAGTGGATGTCATTTTCTTCTCCCTCTTCAAACTTGTATGCTTTGGGGTCTTTAGAGTTCATGATAACCATATCGCTTTCAGTCAATTCTTCTTCATAGAGATATGCGCCCTCTTCACCGGGATCGGGAACCGGATTTCCTTCCTCGTCAAGTTCGGGGATCTTTATCGAGACGCTTGCACCATCTTCCGTTTTTTTCAGGTTATCATATGCAAGCCTTATCCGGTAGATAGTTGCGGAGGTAGGACGATTTTCAATCTCAAAGGTGTCAAGATCATCGGCATTTACGCTATTTACATCAAGGGAGTCTACAATCCTGTCTGATATTTCTACGTCCGAAGGTGTAAATTTTTCGGTAATGCTGTACTCTATATTTTTTTCCTCGTTTTCAAATACGAGACTGGTACTGGTCTTATAACCGGTAAACAGATATCTTCCGGCATAGTTTGAATTGCCTTCCTGATATATCTGCTTCTTTAGCTCGACAAGATTGTCAACTATGCTTTTTCTCTCGGCCTCTGTCAGAGGATCGTTGGCACCCTGAACACAGTATGTATGGATCTTTGTAAGAACTTCGGAAGTATTTCTTAATGCACTTTCGGTTGATTCCATCCAGGATTTTGCATCGGGGATATTTTTCTTATAATACTGGTTAAGCTCAGACAGATTTGTACGCAGCTTCAGCGCACGCACAGCTATGATCGGGTCGTCCGAAGGCTTCTGTATCTCGAGTCCTGACGCATATTTATTCTCGAGTGTCGTCATGTTGTTCTTGTTGATGTTTATGTTATGAAGCATGTTGTTGGTCATCATTTTGTTGGTTATTCTCATAGTGACCTCCTTGTGAATAGTGGTTAAGTTGGCGGTGTGGCCGCTGCTCCGATCCATACGCTCGTGCTTGCCCGCGCCCATCGCGTATTCACGCCCGATCCTACCTCGCGCCCATGCCACAGACCCGCCACTTCGTGTCGGACGTGCCTTACGGCACTTCTGTCTGCGGCTGTCCGTTCGGTCGCTGCTCCGCAGCTCATCCGGATACCTGACCGCTCCTTGCAAGCAAGCTTGCATGAGCGGTCGGGTATCCGGATTAACGGATCAGGCTCCCTTTAAGCGCCCATGTAGTTGATTAGTCTGTCATATATTTCATTCATAGTACTTATTACTTTAGCTGCAAGATTGTATGAGTTTTGGTATCGGACGAGGTTCATGGCTTCTTCGTCGAGGTCGACGCCGGATACCGAAAGTCGCTGATTTGTGATCGCTGCCACGATGTCGGCCTGGTTCTTACTGAAGTTCTGGGATTTGTGGGAGTCAACACCGAGCTCGGCAACAAGTGCCTGAAGGAAGCCCTGCGGAGTTCCCTGAAGGAACATGTCCTTATCATCCCTTAAGTCTATGTATTTCATTACCAGATCGTTCTTTTCTATACCGTTCGTAACGTCGGTAGCCGTAACGAGCTTGTGCGGGTCGTCATATACCTTCTTGGTAACCGAGAACTGTTTAGCGGTCATAAAATAATACGTACCCTTGTTCTCGTCTTCGCTATTTGTAATGTATGAACCGCTCTCGCTGGATACCGCAACCTCTCCGAGGTCAAGGATGTGTTCAAAGGTGTAATTGTCACCTTTTGTGTTCCTGCTGTTAAAGTAATCAAGTCCTGCGTTTCCGTCCAGATCCTGTCCGCTTGTATGGAGTTCGTTGAACCTTCTGGAGAAAGTTCTCGTAAACTCGTCAAGCTGGTTCATATAATAGGTAATGCCTTTAAAAGGTATGCTCTGCCCTATCCTTACCGAAACGCCTTCGTCATAGTCCTTGACAAGCTCTTCTTCAAGCTCGAATTCGTACTGGAGAACCTTTTCTCCATTGTCGTCCTCAACCCAGGTTGCCTGGAAACCGCTGTATATGTATTCCTTGTCTCCGATTACTATGGTTCCGCGTTCGGCAATGTGGAGCTTATCTATCTCGTTTACGCTTGTATCCATTACGGTGATCTTATTTCCGCCCTTGGGAGCCAGTTCTATTTCTCCGTTGAAGTACTGCTCACTGTTTCCGTCACGGACCTCATAGAGAGCCTGCATCCTTCCGCCGCAGTGGAGCCCGTCGAAGCGCTGTCCGCTGTTCCACTCTATCTCGTAGATACCGTCTATGTCAGACTGGCTTATCTTTTCCTCACGGGGCACAACCCTCATGGTATTCCAGTTAAATGTATCGACCAGAACGGCGTCTCCTATCCTTATGGTAAATTCCGAAGCACCGGTTTCCTCAAGACCGAGTACCTTTTCGGTTACGCTTATGTCAACTATATTTGATAACCCGTCTATAAGAAGGTTTCTCTGATCTCTTAAGTCGTTTGCCACGGTTCCTGTCACTTCAAGAGTATTAATCTGCTTCGTAAGTCCTGCGATCTGTACTGCATAGGAATTGATCTGGTCGCACATCGTCTTTACTTCGAAGTTTGTGCTTTCCTGAAGCTGTTCCATGCTGGTGTTCAGGGCGTTTATATAATCGCACAGGTTCTGTGCATAACTGTTTGCCTGAGTTCGTACAGCAAGGCTTGAAGGATCCTTTGATAGCTCCTGGAGTGCGTCACAGAAAAGATTGTAGTTACTGTTAAAGCCCTCGAGCTGTATCTCGTTAAAGTAGCCTTCTATGGATTTCATGTAATAATCCTGGGCGTCGTAATAACCTGCTACCGAATTGTTGCTGCGGAACTTCTCATCATAGTAATTATTTCTTATCTGGGTAATGCTGTAAGCCGAAACACCGGTTCCTATCATACCGTATGTGCTGTTAGCCTTCAGTGCCGTGTCGGCTCTTGTATTAAGTACCTGTCTTGTATAGCCTTCGGTTTCGGCATTTGTGATATTGTGTGCTGTGGTATTTATACCGAGATTTGCTCCGTATAATCCTGTCGTTCCTATTGTAAGTCCGAAAAATGTATTAGCCATATCACACCTCCTTAACCGAGTTTTTCAATAATGTGTTCAAGCATTTCATCTATTACGTTTATGTATCTTGCCGAAGCGTTATATGCCTGCTGGAATCTTATGAGATAAGTAAGCTCCTCATCGGAAGATACTCCCGTTATACCGGTACGCTTGTCCTGAATGGACTCAACCATTGCTCTCTGGTTGTCCGAAAGTACATGGTACTCATCACCCTTTGTCGCTATGCTTCCGGTGAACTGGGTGTAATAACTCATGAAATTGTTCAGTGTCAGCGTATTCGGTGAAAGCGTGGCAAACGGTGCCTGCCACTTTTCCATAAGGCCCTGTATTGCCGCTATGTCGAAATCTCCCGTCCTGTCGGCTGTCATGATTGGGATCTTTGACTTGTTCGAAAGCAGGTCAAGGTTTATTTCAGTTTCTCCGAGTGTATACTTGGAGTAATTATCGTTATCATACTCTTCGTTGTATACCTGTATGGCCTTTTGAAATACCTCATCGCCTACGGAGAACTTAACATTCTGGATGGTCTGGTATCTGTCTACGGTTTTTCTCGAAAAGAACTCGGTTCCCTGTGTATGATCCTTATCTACACCGACAGGGGCGTTTTCTTCATCAAATATCCTTATCTCGTCACCGGCTTTGTACTCCCTTGTGTCGCCGTTCGGAAGCGTAACCGTCAGATCCTGTTCAAGTACTACGGTCTTGTTCGGACAGAAGGTATCGTTTATCGCTGTTATGATACCATGGATAAGCTGATCGAACTGCGCCTGTGTCCTCATGACGATGGAGGACTCGACATTAAGATTGTACTCCCTGCAGTCCCTGTTGTACTTTCCTACTGCTTCATCGTATTTATCTTTATCGACCATTATCCCGTTTTCGTCACAATAATCTTCACGCTTGGGCTCGATCGGGATATCCGTATATTTTCCGATGCCGGTACCTCTTGCCTGAATGGCTCCCTTTAATCCGCCTATGTCTGTATTTGATTCGGAGGAAGGAACACTTGACCAGTCAAATACGTCATCTCCTCCGAGATGCGGCCATACTGCCATAAGTACATCTGCGCACTCGTCAATGGGCTTAATGATCATGTTACCGTTATCGTCAAGTATCGGATCTCCATTCGCATCCCTCTCGCAATATCTTTCGGGATTAATTTCCATATAATCCGCCATGGTAACCGCTTCCATCGGATGGTAACGGTCTTCATTTACGAACTGTACGCCTTCAACATTGACTATTACTTTTCCGTTAAGTGTTTCTACGTAATCAACCTTTACTATCTGTCCGAGCTCATCTAAAAGATTGTTTCTCTCGTCCCTTAAGTCGTTCGCGTTTTCCCTGCCGTCACTTTCGTTTTTGGCAATTTCAAGGTTCAGTTCATCCAAGCGGGCTCCTATTTCATTGACTCTCTTGATCTGGTCCCTTATCTGAACGTTCAAGTCCTTCTGATAATTCTTTAATTCCGTATATATCTTATCGGCTCTTTCAAGGAAGGATACTCCGTTTTCTATAAATGTTGCCTGTGCCACACGGCTGTCGGGCTCTTTTGAAAGCTCCTGCATTGATATCCAGAGGTCTGACAATGCGTCCCTGAATGCTACTCCGTTAAGCTCGCCGAAAAGCTCTTCTATCTCATTTACCGCTGCTGCCTGGGCATCATAATACCCTTGTCTGCCTATTTCTGTCCTGTAAGCCTGATCCAAAAAAAAGTCGCGCACCTGTCTGACAGTCTGTGAATCCACGCCGAGACCTACCTGAAAGGTAGATATACGATTCCCCCCGATATTTTTAACAACAGAAGTATCCAGCACTACCTGCTGTCTTACATATCCTGTGGTATCCACATTTGACAAATTGTGCGCAACTACATTTAATCCGTGCTGACTAACCTTAAGCCCGGATGTTCCAACGCTAAGATCTCCAAACAAAGACATAGGCTCACCCCGTCATTCTCCCTACTGCCTGGCATCGAACATCCCTGTTCCTGCCTGCCGGATACTGCTCTCTCCGGCTGCACGAGTATAGTTATTTACCCCGGGCGCCATCCTTGTGCTTTGAATAAGATTCATGTTAAACTCAATCATTTCCAGGGATTGATTTATAAGTTCTCTATTTCTGTCATTGATCGTCACCAGTCTTCTTAATGTTTCTGCCAGCTCATCATGTATCCTGCCGAGTCTTTCCTGTTCCTTCGGCTGCTTTCCCATGATCCTTATGAGCTCCTTCATATTAAGTTCCTCAGGTTTACGGTTAAGTACCGTCCCGATATTGACAATGACCTCTTCGCGCTTTTTCTCAAGAGCATTGATCCTTTCGATGGTCAGTTGCTCTTTTTCCGTTATCTTCTGCAGCGCATCGAGGTCATTCTTTATGATGATGCGGGTCTTTTCATCCGCGATCGGTATCAGTTCCTTATAAATATCGTTTTCCTGTGACATGGTGTTTACAAGTTCATCTATCAGTCCGGCCATACGACCCTCCGTATTTAAATGGCAAAGCTCTCCAAAAGCTTATCTGCAATATCATTGTCACTGACGGAATATCCGCCTGCAAGAGCTTCCTTCATGGCTGCAACTTTGTCTTCCCTGACATCGGGCGCAGCACTGACTGCTTTCTTGGCTATCTGGATGTCCCTTCCGAGCTGTGAGATCTCTACCCTGTCACCGACCGAAGCCTGATAAGCGGTATTAACCTTCTTAGCTTTGTTCATCCGGTATACCTGGCTGACCTGATTCATCGAATCAATACGCATAATGCTCACCTCCATGCGAACATAAAATTTCTTTTATGTAAGTTTTGAATAATCTGATGTTAAATCTTTCACTTACATTATCGGAATGTAAATCAATAAACTTAACACCTAATTTGAACTTTTTTTACTTTTCAGCAAAATTGACAGTTCTTCAGGCGTGAACTTATAGGTTGTATTGCAAAAATGACAGTTAACCTCCACAGGTTTCCGGTCCGCTATCATCTCTTCTATGTCCTTTGCCTCAATGCTCATGATGGCTTTTGCCACCTTTTCCTTTGAGCAGTCGCATTTGAATGCCACATCCACACGGTCGTTTATCTTAAGTCCCATATCCCCAAAGATAAGCTTTAATATCTCTTCCGGACCGTTACCTTTTTTTATAAGCTCCGTAACAGGCTCCATCCCTTTTATCTTTTCCTCTAATTTCGAGATGACATCCTCGGGAGCAAAAGGAAGCAGCTGGACTATGAGTCCGCCGGCGCAGATAACCTTTCCGCCCTCGGGAGCCATGAGTACCCCGAGTGCGACTGCAGACGGTGTCTGTTCCGAGGTTGCGAAATAATATGTAAGATCCTCGGCTATCTCACCCGATACCAGCTCCGTCTGACCGGAAAACGGTTCCTTAAGCCCCATGTCCTTTATGACAGTGAGCATACCTGCTCCAAGAGCCCCGCCGACGTCAAGCTTTCCGTTCTCCTTTAATGGTATCTCCACGAAAGGATTCTTGCAGTATCCCTTTGTATGTACCGTACCGGCAGTCTTAACTTCCGATGCAGCATCAGCATTTTCCCCCGTCGATACCGGAGCGCCGACCGTTACCGTAACTCCCTTGATGGGACCTGCGCAGTCTATCTGAAGTGTCATTACATCGGTTTCGTTCTTCAGCATGCTCCCCATGATGGCTCCGCCCGTAAGCAGCCTTCCGAGTGCTGCCGTTGCCACATTGGAAGTGTTATGAGCGTCATGTGCCGCCTGTACAAGCTCGGTGGTCACTGCCGCAAAAAGACGTATGCTGTCGTCAGCTGCCGTCCCTCTTATGATATGATCAGCCATGTTTCTTCTCCTTTTCTGCCAGGAAATATACCCTTTCCGTCCTGCTGTCGGGCGTATCTTTTGTAAAAGCCTTATACGTCCTGACATTTACAAGTCCTGCTTTTTCAAGCAGCTTCCTTACCCCCGGTATGCCGTAGGCGCGCTGATAGTGCGTCTCCTCAAACCTTTGATAGACATCCTCACGGTCTTTTCCTGCACTTCTTATATATAATGTAATATCAAATTCGTTTATTTTCGTTTCGGGATCATAGTAATTCTCCCAGATAAGGCTCCCTTCGTCCCTGTTATCACAGATAGTGGTCTCGCCGAGTACCTTCCGGTAATAATAGGGTGTGTTCATATCAAAAATAAATATGCCTCCCGGATCGAGATAGTTTTCCACTAGCCTGAATACCTTAAGCAGATCCTCTTTTTCGGTAATATAATTCATGCTGTCACATATGCTAACGATCGCAGCCACGGTCCCGTACAGCTCAAACTCGCGCATGTCCTGATTTAAGTAAAGTATCTCTCCCGCCACGCCTTCCTTCTCGGTTTCGGCAGCCATCTGAAGCATTTCGCCCGAAACATCTATACCTATCATATCGTAACCGAAATCCCTCAGCAGCCTGGTCATCCTTCCGGTACCGCATCCTAACTCTGCGATTATGCCCTTCTTCACCCCGTTTTTCTTTAACAATCGGTGAAGATACGCCGCCCATTTTTCATACGGCACATTGTCCATGAACATATCGTACACGGCGGCAAAGCCCGTATACTGAGTCCCTTTTTGTATTTCCATTTATTACAACTCCCAAATAATATATGTCAAAGTCACCTCGAAAACGCTTTCAGCGTTTCCTCGGTAACAAAACGATGCTCCGCATCTTCTGTTTTGTTATACTACGATAGTTTTTCCGAGCGAGAACGAATACAGCAGCTTTTCCTTTACCTTCCTGCCGAGCAGCCTCTCTGCAGCCCTTGCATAAATATCAAGCTGCAGGCTGTACAGCCTGACCAGTTTTTCTTCCTCTCCGGGTTTCAAGCTGTCCGTTTTGTAATCGAGGATAACTATCTCACCATCCTCTATGAACATTGCGTCTATGACTCCCTGAACCGGGACAGGTACTTCGCTACCGGCAAATTTCACCGGATCTATCTCTCCGGCAGACATAGTTATCATAAACTGTTTTTCCCTGTACAGCTTACCCTGTTCGTACGCCTTTCTCATCCTGTCCGCAACATTATCGTTCATGAAATCGACGAATTTCTTTACCGGCAGGCGCCGTCTTTCTTCATCGGTAATCCTTTTCTTAAATACCATCTCTGCAAGGAATTCCTCAATACCTGCACTGTCCCTTACTCCCGGCGGCATGAACTGCATGCATTTATGTACAAGAGTACCATAGCCGGTTCCGCTCGTTGTTGCATCCTCTGCTTTTAAGAAATCGGGAAGAGTCTTGTCTCCGGGCTTAAATTCCCTCGTTTCCTCAAACATGTTTTCACCGAATTCCTCTTCTATCTGCATATGCTTTAGCTCGGATACCGAAAGCTTTACGGGAACCGCCTGCTCCCCGCTGTACGGGTATTGCGCGGAACGGATCTGCAACAGCCTTGCCTTAAGCTCCTCCATATCCGGCGCTCCTCCGCCTTCCGGCAAAGCTTCATTACAATTTCCAAGTGCACAATCCGCTTCATCCCGATACTCCGCTCCGTATGAGTAAATCTCTCCCTCGGGGATCATCTGTACAGCAAAATGCTCTTTTTCAACGCCGATAACGGGATATACGAAATCCATGAAATTCTTTGCCCCGAATAATGAGGCATAGTCCGTGCTTTCATTAGGCTTTTTAAGGCGTCCGGTCATGATGATCTTATCCTTTGCCCTGGTCATCGCAACATAAAGAAGCCTCATCTCTTCCCCTATCAGATCCTCTTTACCCCTCATTGCTATTACGGAGTGATAGAAGGACGGATATTTTATCCTGTTTTCAATGTCAACGTATTTTATCCCGAGTCCGTGCTGCGAGCTCACTATGATATCTCCGCTGAGATCACCCATATTGAATTTCTTACCGAGTCCCGAAACAAATACGACCGGGAATTCAAGACCCTTACTCTTGTGGATGCTCATGATCCTGACACAGTTCCCCGCTATGCGCGCGCCTGCCTCTCCGTAGTCAAGCTCCCTGTTCTTGAGCTTCTCATAATATCTGATAAAACTAAACAATCCGGAATAGCTCGTATTTTCATAGTCTACCGCATACCCCGGCAGCATGTCAAGGTTTGCTTTCCTTTTTTCTCCGTCCGGGCAGGCCGAAAAATAATTATACAGTCCGGTATCACTGTAAATCTTCTGTATAAGCTCCGAAACCGACGAGCTTTTCCTGTATTCCTGAAGGTCGTCATAAAGCGTAAAAAATGCATGAAGCTTGTCCGCGGCCGACTTAAGTACGGGCTTTAACTCAAAGGATATTGCCGCATCGGCTATTTTGTCACTATCCTCTGCAACCTTAAGCGAAGCCTCATAGAAGGTCTCGGTATTCCCTGCGTATATTTTTATCAATGCAAGCTCTTCTTCGTTAAGATCCGCTATAACGGAATGAAGTACCGCGGCAAAGGGTATATCCTGGCAGGGATTGTCCAGAATACTCAGGAAATCAACTACCAGTCTAACCTCCTGCGATTTAAAGAAGCCCTCCGCGTCTTCGGTAAACACAGGTATGCCTTCGTTTTCAAATACCTCCGCAAACGCGGAAGCCCAGCCCTTGACGGTACGCAAAAGTATTACTATGTCGGAATACCTGACGGGTCTCATGCTGCCTTCCTTATCTTCATCCGGCACAAGGACATCGCCTTTTTGTATAAGCATCTTTATCCTTTTAGCCACAAGTCTGGCTTCAAGAGCCGTTCCCGTCTCGCTTTCTTCCGTCTCACCGTCCGTTTTATCCCTCTGAGTCTTTACGTCCTTATCCGTGCCGTCCTCCGATGAGCTCTCCTCACTCTCACACTCATCCTCATCATCCGTGATCAAAAGCACTTCGGTTTTATACGGTGAATCCGGACCTGAGGAATCCTGTGAAGCGCTCCCTTTTTTCAGGGAGCATTCATCATTGTAATCGATACCGCCGATCTCCCTGCGCATAACATGCCTAAACAGCGCGTTCGTGCTTTCAAGCACCTCCTCACGCGAACGAAAATTGTTGTCAAGTATTATAAGCTCGCCGTTATCCAGTCCCTTCCCGTATCTGTCCTGCTTATCGATAAACAGTTCGGGACACGCGTTCCTGAATTTATATATGCTCTGCTTTACGTCGCCCACAGTAAATATATACGGACGCGTCATTGCTCCGCCCGCTATGCAGTTGGCAATGTTCTCCTGAACATTGTTGCTGTCCTGATACTCATCAATTATTATCTCATGGAACCGCTCCTTTAGCTCTTTAGCCTCGGGACTGTCCCCGCAGAGTATTTCCAGTGCGAAATGCTCTGCATCCGAAAAGTCTATAACATTTTTCTCCTTCTTTTTCTCCTTCAGCATTGCAAGGTAATCCTTTGTCATACGGACAAGGCACCTTACCGCCGGAAGAGATTTCCTGATAAGCTCTGCCGTTTCATCGGCGTCTGCCGGAAAGAAGGACTTTTTAATGCTGTCGATCTCATCCTTGTAAGCTTTGCGGATTGCTTTTATCTTTTCCTTTATTTCGGGGATACCCGTCTTCTTGCGCGAAAAAGTCTCGAAAGAAAGGCTGCCGAACCGTTCCCCCATATCCCTGTAGTCAGCGGCGTTAAGGATACTGTTTATCCCTTCCTCATCAGATTCGATCGCAGAAAGATAATCGGGCGCTCCGTCCCCATCCACACAAAGCTTCTTTGCCTTATCAGTCATGGTAAGGAGTCCTTTAAACATCTCCTTTACATGGTTGAAAATGCTTTTGGCGGGATTTGACATTGAAAGCTTTTCCCCGTTTTCCACATCAAAATCAGCCTCAATGGTATCAAGCCATTCATTAGGCCACGGCTGGGCTTCCGCACGGTTTGCAAGGAGATAGATATACTCCGTAAGCTTCTCGTCCGATCTGTAATTACAATACGCCTCGATCAGATAATGAAAATCCTCATTCCCTTCCTCATGATAGCGTTCCATCAGCTCATCCATTACATCGCTCTTTATGAGCTTCAGTTCGGTGTCGTCAGCTATGCGGAACGCCGGATCAAGCTCGAGCTTCTGGAAATAGCTTCTCACTATGTTAATACAGAAACTGTCGATCGTACAGATATTCGCGCTCCCGATAAGACGCTGCTGTCTTCTGTACAGAGCGTTCTCGGGATCCTTTTCCATCAGCTTTTCAAGCTCATCAGATATCTTCTGCTTCATCTGAGCCGCAGCTGCCCTTGTAAAGGTGATTACCACCAGCTTGTCTATGTCTACGGGATTCTCGCTGTCGGTTATCATCTTTATTATGCGAGCGACCATGACCGTAGTCTTTCCCGAACCTGCCGCCGCAGAAACAAGCAGGTTCCTGTCCCTGTTATCTATTACCTTCTGCTGAGGTTTTGTCCATACTCTTCCCATTATTGCTCCTAAACCTATTTGCCATCCTGTCTTTATTTGTCATCCTGCCTTAACAGCATTGCTCCTAACCTAAAAACAATGTCACCTCGAAAACGCCTTCAGCGTTTCCTTAGGGAAAAACGAGATGCTCCGTATCTTCATTTTGTTAAGCTTCGATAAGTATCTCCGCGTCTTCTGTCAAATCCACATACGCCGGCATACGCACAAAATGAACAGGGATTACTGCCCTTGTTCTCATATGGATCGACCTCGACTCTTCCCGCAAGTATCTCTTCTGCCAGCGACTTAGCTTTATCGGAAGCCGTTTTTGCCACCCGCTCAAAGTCGTCCCTGGGGATGACGGATTTTTCACAGCCTTTATAAAGCTTCCCGTCCTTGGTGTAATTATAGTTTATGACATCGGATTTCTCCGGGATACGTCTGCCGTTTTCATCCACAAGGGTTTTATCATGAAGCGCGATGATCTCATCCTCGTCCACGGTAAGCCCGTCAAGCCGCAGCTTAGCCATACGGTCCTTTTCCGAGCTTTTTGCATGATCGAGTATCGGGTCGTCTATCTTATAATAATACATACCCGCAGGAACAGTATCTTCTTTCATTTCCCTTAACTCCGCCAGACTCTCTGCGGTATAAATGGCCAGCTGAAGCTGTAATCCGGCCTTAACCAGATCCATGTCAAACGCGGTCTTCCCGGTTTTGTAATCTATGACACGGATATAAGTCTTTCCCTTTTTCCTGACAATATCAAGCCTGTCTATCTTACCCGTTAGCTTCATCAGGGAGCTCTCATGACTGAAGCCCTTCTCCACATAAGCCACGTCAAATTCACCGAGGCTCAGCTGCTTTGTTACGATATCCACCGTCCTTGCTATTACTCTTTTAATGCTGGTCCTGAAATATTCGATCCTCTTGCTGCTTCCTATTATGTCCTCATATTGCAAAAGTGCCTTCTCAACGGCCTTGGCCTCACGCCTCCCCTGTTCCTCCGTCGGACACTCGGACCATTTTATCCCGTCTTGTTTAAGGCTTTCGGCAAAATTCTGAAGCGAATCATGATAAATATTTCCGAGCTCCAGGCTGCCCAGCCTGTATTCCTGACGTTCCTTCAGTTTAAGTCCGTAGCTTGCGAAATGGGCAAATGCACATTCCGCAAACTTCTGCAGACGTGTAATGCTTCCTATGATCACCCTGCCGTAAAGCTCCTCAGCTTCCTTCTTCGTAAGATTTCTCCGGTTCTTCTTCCCCGAAGAAGCACCGGCAAGCAGCTTCATAAGCTGCGGGTCCTCGGCCTTAAAGGTTTTTGCAAGAATACCCGCAAGGCTATTCTCATCCAATGTACCCTTTCTCAATTCCGAAATGACCGTGCCAAGTCCCCTGTCGCTTCCGAGAAGCCTGTATGCATTATCCTTTTCGAATCCCGAAACCCTCTGTATCTCCAATCCTTCATAAAGCTTCATGATCCTTCCGAAAATATAAGCTGGCCCCGCATCCTTTTCATCTGCCGAAGAGCGGGCATAAGTGATATACAGCCTCTCCGACGGCTTTGTCAGCGCCAGATAAAGATAAAACTCGTTCAGTGAGGCAGAATCCCTTTTTGTAGGTGAAAGCTCTATGTCGTTCTCCGCAAAAAGCTCGCGGTCAAATTCGTTGAGCAGACCCTCAGAGGATGAATTTTTCGGAATGACCGAATCATTACATCCGATGAAGAATATCACCTTTTTATTGTCGATACGGGTTCTTTCTATGTCGCCCACGACAACACTGTCCGCTCCGCCGGGGATCCTTCTCAGCTTTGCTTCACTGAAGCCCGTATCAAGAACGTCCTTAAACTCCTCCAGCTCCATCCTCTCTTCGCCAAGCAATCCGTTTATCCTCTCAAACACCGTAACGACGGTCTTAAACAGCTGTCCGTATTCGGTGCCCTTTATTCTTTTCTTGGGGTCGGTACTTTTCTTTAATTCTTCCGAAAGAAAATACAGCTGTTCCTCAACATTACAGCTGTCAAGCAGCTCATAAAGGGCTGTCAGTCTTTCCGTCACTGTCGGCTTCTTTTTCTCACATTCACTAAAACCGGAAAGTAGCTCCGCGGTCTTTTCCCTTGTTTCGTTGATACTTTCTATACCCGGTGCTTTTTTCTTCCACTCCTGCTTCCAGCGCCTTGCTCCCTTTATGCCCCGGGCTATCACATAGTTTTCCATGCGGGCGATGTCGTCCCTTCCTATCCCGGTAAGCCCCGTCTTTAGGAAACGGAACACGCTCTCATATGAATAATCAAAAAGCTCCGTCTCCAAAACCGAATCTATCAGATCGACTATGTTCATGCCCGCTATACTGTGTTTTTCATCTATAAACACCGGGATCCCCGCATTCCGGAATTTTCGTTCGAGCATATCTCCGTAAGCGCTAACATCCCCCGACAATACCGCGATGTTTTCATAGCGGATATTACTGCCTTTTCCATCTTTTCCCGCATCAAAAACAAGCTCCCTCAGTTTAGCAAGGACAAAATCCGTTTCCTCGTCCCTGTCGGAAGCCGAAAGAAGCGTTATCGCACGGTGATCCGCAGATTTCGAATAAGGAAACCGGAAGATGTTCTTCTCCAGATGGGCAAGCGAAGGATTGCTGCTGTACCTTCCTTTTTCATCATCATAGATCACCGTATCCGTCGGAACATTGTTTTTTTCCGCTAGCCCGCTGAGCTTTTTTACCGTCTTTATCGTAAGTTCAAAAAGCGAGCCCTCATAGCGCAGATCACCTTTTTTTACTTTCTCCGCCTCTTTCCTGCTGATGGAAAGCACCACATGGATATCCCGGCAGTATTTCATCAGCACGTTTATACAGTTATACTGCGAAGGCGTAAACCCCGTAAAGCCGTCAAGTACTATGACGGAATCCTTCAGCAGTCCCGAATCGGCGGCTATGTCGCACATACGGTCTATGATCTCCTCATTCATCACAAACCGGCCGTCGATGAACTTTTTGAATGCATCATATATTATCTTTATATCATGGAGCTTGTCCTTAAGTATCCGCCTGTCACCGGCAAGCTTCTGCATTTCTTCTATACGATCCCCGTCTATCCCGTATTGATAAAACTCTGCAATCAGGGACTTCATCTCCTCGATAAAGCCTTGTTTTTTCACCTTGCTCCTGTATATCGTAAGCTCATCCCGGTGTTCAAGCACGACTTTCTTTACTATCATGCTCTTTCCGGTATCCTCCAAAACCTGAGGCATGGCAAGCCCCTGCTCGTCAAATACACGCCAGCACAGACGATTGAAGCTTAAGGCATCTATATTGTACATTCCGGAATTCCCGCTTCGCTCCAGTATCTCGCGCTGTGTCTGCAAAGTAAACTGCTCCGGCACCAGAAACAGATAGTTACGGTTCAGATCCGCAGCAGCCTCTTTTATTATCTTCTTTTGTATTCCGGTGGTCTTTCCCGCACCGGAGCTTCCCAAATGAAAACATAAAGACATAATCTTCTCCTGCTCTTCTGTCATTAAGTCGTCTTACCGTCATGGAAGAAACCGTAAACCGCTTCAGCCGCTTTCCGGTTCATGCCCGGAGCCTTTGATAAATCGTCAACGGAGGCTTCCTTTATACCGGTTATCGTCTCGAAATGCTTTATCAGACCGATCCTTCTTGCGGAACCGATCCCCTGTATGTCGTCAAGCACCGACTTTACCTGCACCTTTGACCTTAATGACTTGTGGTATTCGATTGCAAATCTGTGAGTCTCATCCTGTATCCTTGTCACAAGCTTAAAATACTCACTTGAAGTATCTACCGGTATCTCTTCGTTATCAAAGTAAATACCCCTTGTCCTGTGGTGGTCATCCTTTACCATTCCGCATATCCTGATATCCAGTCCGAAGCTGTCAGCTATCTCAAGAGCGGCGTTTACCTGCCCTCTCCCGCCGTCCATAAGTATCAGGTCCGGGAGCTTATCAAAGCTGTCGTTGTTTTCAACCGCAGAACCGTCCCTCTGATTGAAACGGGCGAAACGTCTTGAGAGTACTTCCTTCATGGAAGCGTAGTCATCAGGTCCGGAAACGGTCTTTATCCGGAATCTCCGGTAATCGCTTTTCTTAGGTCTTCCGTTTTCATAAACGACCATCGAGCCTACGGAATCAAAGCCCTGGGTATTGGAAATATCATAGGACTCCATCCTGTACGGAGCCGGTATCCCGAGAAGCTTTCCGAGCTCCGCAACCGCCCCGACGGTCCTTTCGGATTCGCGTTTCAGCTTTTCCATATCCTTTTCAAGCAGGTTCTGTGCGTTCTCAACAGCCAGCTCGACAAGCTTTTCCTTTTTCCCTTTTATCGGAGAAATGAGCTTTATCTTAACTCCGGCTCTTTCCGACAGCCATCCCGAGATCAGATCCTTCTCGCTTATTTCCTCAGACAGCAGTATCTCCTTGGGAATAACAGCGGTCCCTCCGTAAAACTGCTTTACAAAATCCGATAAAACGCGGGGTTTCTCATCCTCCTCCGCCTCAACCAGATAATGCTCCCTGCCCACCATCCTTCCCTGACGGACAAAGAATATCTGAACTATTGCCTTATAATCCTTCATGGCTATGCCGATGACATCCCTGTTCATATCATCCGCAGCCGTAACTCTCTGCGTCTGGCCGAGCTCTTCAACGGCTTTGAGCATATCCCGATAAACCGCAGCCTTCTCAAAATCCATATTTTCTGAGCATTCCAGCATTTTTGCCTTAAGGTTTTTCTTTACGCCCGAACTGTCGCCTTCGAAAAACCGCATGATCTCCTCTATCCCTTTTCCGTACTCTTCCTCTTCCACATTTCCCGAGCAGGGTCCCGGACACTCTCCGACCTGATAGTACAGACACGGACGGTCAACCTTTTTTCCGTCAAGCTTCTTATCACAGGTCCGATACCCGTAAAGCTTACGGAACATCTTAAGTATTTCCCTTACCGCTGTTACGTTCGTATACGGCCCGAAGTACTTTGCCCCGTCCCTTACATGATGCCTGGTAAGAAAAATCTTGGGATATTTATCAAAAAGTGTAATCTTAACAAACGGATACGTCTTGTCATCCATGAGCATGGTATTATACTTCGGACGATTCTCCTTTATAAGATTACACTCCAGTACAAATGCTTCCATCTCGCTCTCGACCATTATATATTCGAAGTGGTCGATCAGTGAGATCATCTTCTCTATTTTGGGGCTGCGCGGCTTTGACTGAAAATACGAACTTACACGCCTTTTTAAGTTTATCGCCTTTCCGACATAAATGACGGTGTCGGATACATCCTTCATAATATATACTCCGGCACTTTCGGGCAGCTTTTTCAGTTCTTCCTTTATATCAAACATAAAAACTCCTACCGTTTTCTCTTTTTGGAGGTGAAAACGAATCTGAACGGACGTAAGAAAAGCCAGATACGCGTAAGCAGCCTGTACTTTAAGTTCTTTACACCGATATGCTTACCGTTCCGTATAAGCTCTGTCATGATCCCGATGAACTGTTCGGGCTTTAGCGGTCCTTCCACTTGTTTTTCATTGTCACCGACCATATATATCCCGTCTTTTCTCACCCTGTGAACGCGGTGTAGAACAAGCATACCCGGAAACCTTTCCGCATCCCTGCTTCTTCTGAAAAGAAGTACATCACCGCGTTTCGGCTTCCTGTCTTCCAGCGGTTCAACGATCACACTGTCCCTGCCCGCCACAATAGTAGGATGCATGCTGCTTCCCTGAGGCTTAAAACCGACGGGTGTACCGTTTCTCAACAATGCTTCGATATCTGCTTTTTGTTCCATAACCTCCCCCGTATCCTGTGTCGCAAAGCCAGGCATCAATGCCGTTAAGTTCAGGCTTCCCCTTAAGGTGAAGCAGTCGGCGAAGCTCACCGATGAGGTGACATCAGCACCTCATTCGGCCTCACTTCGCTCTATATCATCATGTATGCAGACTGCCGCTTCGTCCTCTTTGTTGCAGTAATATCGTTTTACATAGATGCCGGGTACTATGTCCTCCACGATCTTCAGGCCCCTGTCAAACATATCCTCCGTCCATGTGGGGGAAATGATGCGGTGCTGTACGTAAAGCACCTTCTTGTCGTACGTCAGCTCCTCTATAGTATTATTCCCGCGTCTAAGCAGTATTATGCCGCCCAGCGGATGGACCTTGATGTCAAAAATACCCGAACTCCCGCACCACGGTGTACCGTATATCACGGGAATACCATCCTTCATCCCGACAAGATTAAGATCTCCGTTTATTGCCGGAACATCATAAACCTTTTTCCATAACCGGCTCTGTGTCGATTTTCCGCTGCCGGATGCACCGGAAAACAGCCATGCCTTATCCTTAAACAGGATTGATGCTGAATGCACCATGACCAGCCCGTTTTGCAGTGCAAACACCAGGAACAGCATTCTGATCACCCAGAAAATATCCTGCTTTTTTACTGCATCCCCCGATTCGCAGTAAATCCTTGCAAGCGATCCGTCCTTCTTTAAATGTACCTCGTATATCCTTGTTGCTTTCGGGAAAAACATAACATATTTCCCGTCAAATTCGAGGACCGTCAGATCCTGCTGATGTATCAGCACCTTTCCGTTTTCTTTTGTAAGATTGTAAGAACCTATGCCTTCATCTTCCGTATCTATTGTATCTTCCGCAGCCTCTTCATCATAATAGCCTTCCGCTGTCTCTTCCGGCTCTGCGGGAACCACCTCTATCCTCATTCTGTTCTCTGGAAGCTTCTCTGTCATAAAGGCTTTAAAATCAGTGACAAAATACGACTCATCACCGTAAAGGGATACTCCGAGACCGCCCAGCTCAATATCGGCATAATGGCTGATATCGCTTATTTCTTCGGATATGGTCCCGTCCGGGTTATCAAAGCAGCTTCTTCTGTCCATGGGAACATTATCGGAACAGTACGAACACGAGCATCCGAAAATCCCCTTTGAGCCTTCAAGCATTCCTCTGTCTCTCAACGCTTTTAAGAACATGCTTACATCCTTTTCAAGCATCCCGGTACCGTCTTCCCCTATCCCGAAATGTTCTTTGCAGATGCTTACCATTTTCTCTTCACTTACATTTCCCTTTAACACATCCCATAAAAACGCACCTGTTTCATTAAGGCTTAAGCCCTTAACCATACCGGCGGCTTTCTGTCCTATCGGCAATATGTATATCTTGTCTCCGATTTTTCTGTTTACAAACTGATTGTTCTGCTTCATTGTTTTTCCTTTCGGATGTTTACTCTGTTTATTATTTTATCATAATCTTAAACATGATTCAACAATAACTCACACATCATCATCTAAAAATATCTTTACATTGACGGATCAATATAGTATAATCATATAAGATTAAAGATTTACGATATTTCGATTAAATCTTAGGAGGTTTTATGGACAGCTTATATATAGTAATGCCTGCTTATAATGAAGAGGCCAACATTCTCGGAGTCATCGATTCTTGGTATTCAGTTCTCGAAGGAAAGGATCCGGCTTCAAGACTTGTTGTGGCTGACAGCGGAAGCGTAGACGCCACTCACAGTATTCTCTTAAAGTATAAGGCAAAACATCCTCAGCTCGAAATCCTTGAAAAAACAGAAAAACAGCATGGTCCGAAGGTTATCGCCCTCTATGACTATGCCATTAAAAATAACGCAGACTATATATTTCAGACAGACTCTGACGGTCAGACCAATCCCAAGGAATTTGCCGCTTTCTGGGAATTGAGAAAGGATTATGACGGTATCTTCGGAAACAGAACACAGAGAGGTGACGGAAAGTCACGTGCATTCGTCGAGAAGGTAGTGTGCTTCCTGTTAAAGCTTTACTTCAAAGTTAAGGTTCCGGATGCAAACGCACCCTTCAGGCTTATGAAGACATCCGTTGTTGCCAAGTATCTTTACAGACTTGACAAGGACTATAACCTTCCCAATATCATGATGACCACCTATTTCTCTCACTTTAAGGAGAGCATGGTCTTTAAGGAGATAAGCTTCAAGCCCAGAAAGGCCGGTAAAAACTCCATAAACATCCCCAGGATCATCAAGATCGGCTGGAAAGCGCTCGGAGACTTCAGGAGACTGAAGAAGGATATGAAGAAAAATCCCTGATCATTTCTTATATCTTCTTTGTGTTATCTTTTCATCAACACTGAGTTTTCTTAAAACAGCTATCCCGACAGTAAACAACAGATATAAATGAAGATCGAACAACAGGCTGGAGCCCCATATCATGTATCTCCAGCTTTTTGTTTTTATTCCCTTCGTGTAATCCTTTGCTATTATGCTTTTCATAGCGCGTCTTACATACGGGATCGAAGCATATTCTTTCAGTTTCTTCACAGCACCGGATATCCCTTTTCCCGCCGACAGTTCCTGTTTTACAAGGAAAAAGCTTCCAAAGTAAATATGAAAAGCAGGCAGATCCCCAATATCATATTTTATCCGACGGTCCTTCATAAACTTTGAAAAATCAGAAGCGATGGACGTCCAGACCGGTATATAGTTTTCCTTATATTTGAAGGTAACAGAGCCCTCATTAACTCTGTAGCAGTACACACTTTCATCCGTAAAAGCATACTTAGGTCTTGATGCATAGAATCTCATATTGAAGGCTTTGTCCTGCGTAAAAGGATAACTGCCTCTCTTCAGCCCGTTTTCTGTCATGAAGGCAATCCTGTAAAGCTTTCCCCAGTCATAGGACATATGCCCATACTGATAAAATCCGCGGAACCTGAAATCGGGATCTGAGAAATCCTCACCGTTCTTCAGATGATGGCTGTTTACTTCACTTTCCCCGTTTTCATTGAAACGTCTAAAGCACCCGATGACAAGATCAGCCTCATATTTAAGCGCCGTATCAACCATGTTTCTTATAGCAAGTGCTCCGTCAAGCTTGTCATCCGAGTCGACAAACGTCACATATTCTCCGGTCGATACATCAACGCCGGCATTCCTCGAAAGTCCGAGTCCGGAGTTTGCTTTATGCACAACCCTTATCCTGTCATCCTTTGCCGCATATTCCTCACAGATTTCCGGACATCTGTCGGGAGATCCGTCGTCCACCATGATTATCTCAAGATTATCATAATCCTGAGCAAGTACGCTTTTCATGCATTCATCTATATACTGCTCGGTTTTGTAAACCGGGATTACCACACTTACTTTAGGGCTCATTCAGATTTCTCCTTCTTTTCATTTTCTCTTTATAAGGGACTTAGCCAATGCCAAACATCGCTTAAACTCCTTGGTCTTAAAAAAGCAAGCGGCAAAGATGATCGGCGGTATGACTATGCATATCAGGGCTTTGACTATCAGCTCCGGTATACCGTTCATGTTTATGAAACTGCATACAAAGTATGTTACCGCGCCGGCTATGACCGTAACGACCGCATACAGGAGCATATGCATTAAGTACTCTACCTGACTATAGCCTTTAAAATATTCGTTGAACAGATACCGGGATCCCCAGACGGTCTTTATGATACCCATGGTCAGGATTGTTGAAAGCATGACTCCGCTGACCCCTAGCCACTTTACAAGTGTTATGTTAAGGATCAGGTTCAGTCCGCCCTCCACGAACGGCCTTATCCTGTCATGAGCCCATATCCCGGCCGCCTCGCGATATGTCATAAATACGGCGCTCATTACTATCGCATACATATATACGGAAAAAACAACGGAAGTCCCGTCATCAAACAGCAGATCGGCTCCGACCCAAATCTCGATAAACGGTTGTATAAGACAGAGAAGGCATACGGCAGCCCATCCCGAAAGCATGCTGAAGCCAAACTGAAATGTCGTAAAGTCGGTATGATTTTTCTCAAGACTTTCACAGACCATTGAATTACCTATGCTTGAAGTCGCACTCACCGGTATGATGCAGATCATAAATATCACGGCATTGGTTATGACAAAGTAATTATTATACATGCCAAGGACCGTAAGCCCCAGAAAGCTTGAAATGATCACGCTGTCAAATGAGTTGGACAATACCCCGCAAAGCTTGTTTATCGACAATCCGAGTACCCTGGAAAAAATCGATTTTTTCTCGGTTTTTGAGATTGTTCCCACACATTTAAAGTCCGGATACATTTTCTTCGTAACAATCCAGACTATAAAGTTATCTATTATAACATATGCAGGCTGCAGCACACAGAACAGGTAATAATTTCCAGTCAGAAGGAGTATAAGTATCTTGGAGCAGTTAAGTGCTATCTCGATAAGTGTATTTACCTTATCAACTATATCCTTTCTCTGACTTGCGATAAGGAGCGCCGATCTGTATGCAAACATAAAATATGATACAACCGAATGCGTCAGGCTTATGATAAACAGGATATAAATATTTATATCGTCCGGGACATCATCTTTTATTATATTGGGAAGGATAGGTATACATGCCAGTCCGCCACACAGTATGATTGTACCGATGATCAGATATATCCTCCTGTACAGTGCCAGAAGCGCGGATACCTTCTCCGTATCATTCTTTGCTATAGGCTCATACATGCTGAATATCAGCGCTGTTCCGAAACCAAGTTCCGTAAGGCTCAGCACTTGAAGTATCGAGGCAAACAGCATGTTTAACCCGAGATATTCAACACCTATGGTTTTTATGATAATATAATTGATGGCAAAAGGAAACAACAGGTTGATCATCCTGTATAGCATTGAAAAAACTATGTTTCTTTTTGTATTTTTTATCCTGTCATTACTCATCTTTTTTCAATTCCGACCCGCCGGTCCTCTTTAAATTCTTAAGCATGTACTTTTTCATGACAAAACAGGATTTCCTGATCTGTTCCAATTCAAAGATATACTTATTGCATCTGTCTCCCGTACGTGAAAGCGATGACATACCTTCCAGATGTCTTACCGAAACAGCCGGATCATACACCACTTTCAGGTTTTTGAGCTTTGCCCTGTAGTTAAGTATGTCCTCTTCCACATAAAGAAAGGTTCCCGGGTATAAACCGTCGGGATATGCGTTCAGATAGCTTTTGGCCAGTATAAAAAAAGCTCCCTGCAGAACAGCTCCCGTCTGATATCTAGAATAGTCCTTCTGATAATTCTTTTTATTAAAGGAAAACCCTGTCAATATCCTTCTTGCATTATATAACAGGTTATATAATCCGAGTTTTTTAACGAGTCTTACCTTTCTTAAGGTTTCTCCTATGCCTTTTATCCTTGCATCGATCTGTTCCAAAGTCATATGATCCGGGCGTATCGGACTTTGATGTACCTGATAATGAACTCCGAAAATATCCGGTCCGAAAATATCAAATCCGTCTCTTTTATATATACGGAGCACCTTTTCGAAAAACCGTTTATCACGTATCTCTATATCGGGGTTTGATACAGCTGTCAGCTCCGCATGATATTTCTCCTGTGCAAACAGTATCCCCGCGTTATTTCCTTTGGCAAATCCAATGTTTTTATCAAGCAGCAGCACATCCACTTTGGGATCTTCCTTAAAGTATTCAAAAAGCGTTTCCCCGCTTTCATCCGGTGATTTATTGTCCACGATGATGATATGTTTTTCATAGTTTTCAGCGGTAAGCTTCTTCAGGTTTTCCACATACCCTCTGGTCATTTCAAAGTTGTTATAATGCAGTATCACAACGCACAGAGATAACTTTTCCAAATGTACATACTTCCTTTCCGATTATTTGTGATCTTATACCAATGTCATTAATCCGGTGCCTTTGGTTTTCATTTGTCATTTAAACTGTTTTTGCTTTTGCGGCTCTGTATTTAATCCGATCTATCGCCCATGCGATAAAAACAGATAGTGCTATCACGGCAAAAGGATGAACGATCGCGACTATCAGTTTGTCTGCAATGTCAGTACATCGTTCAATCGTAAACAGCAGTGAATTGACAAATATATGATCGAGATATATATAAAGTGACAGCCGCTGCCCTACGAAAGTCAGTTGCTTTTTTAACAATGTGCTGTCCTTTCTGTATGTAAAAGCAAACAGAAATACTGCCGAAGAAATGATATAAGTCGAGAAATGAAAATCCATATACTGGCGGCTCAAAAAGAATTCCTCTCCCATGACGGCCAATCCTGCGACAAGTATCAGAACATTCTTCTTCAGTGATAATGATGCTTTGATGGCCTCCTCATGCCTCGAAAACAGCATACCCGTCAGCAGCATCGGGAGTCCGAATATAAGCGCATTGCAGAACAGACATGCCCATTCCGTCATAAAGGCCTCGTCCCATAGATTCTGAGCAACAAATCTTCCGATGACCAGAATGCAGACCGTGACAATGATCAGTATATAGCAAACGGCATCTTTATATATGAGCTTTGCCTTTCTCAACAGTATTATCAGAAGATAAGCCCATATTGCAGCATATAAATACCATAACACTCCGTTGAACATGCTTCCGAAGAACAATAGCTTTAAGGGTTTCTTTACTATCGCCGTATTCAAAATAAACTCCGAAAGACTCTTTTTGTCGAGTGCCAGCGCAAGGAACATTTTCCATACGCCGTAAAAAGCTTCGGCAATAAGTGTTTTTATTATGAGTTCTTTTGTTTTCCTTAAGATCCACTCATTGCTTTTTGATTCACAATAGTATCCCGTGATCATAAAGAACAGAGGAACGGAAAACCGGCACGCGTAGATTATCCCATCGCCTATCGGGCCATATAACGGACAGTGCAGGCATACGACTATCAGACAGGCGATGCCCTTTATATAATCAAACTTCCAGTTTCTTGATGTCTTCAAACAATCTCTCCCACTCTTCAAGAATTCTCTGCTGACTGAATCTGCCTATCATCACCTTGGCATTTGCGCCCATATTGCGGCGTTTTTCATCATCCCTGATCATAAGCTCCATCTTTTTTGCCATGATCCTTGTATTCTTCGGAGGAGCAAGATATCCGTTTACTCCCTCTTTTACCACTTCCCTGACTCCTGCCTTACAGGAAAATGCCACAACGGGAAGACTGTACTTCATAGCCTCGAGCAATACCATAACAAAGCCTTCGTTACGTGAAGAAAGAACGAAAAATGCCGCTTCCTTGTAATACGGTCTTACGTCATCGACCATTCCCACAAATTCAACATTTTTAAGCCCGAGCTTTTTGGTTTCGGCTTCCAGATTACCCCGCTCTTCACCATCACCGACAAATCTGAGCATCCAGTCGGGATTTCTTTTTTCTACCAGCTTCCAGCTCTTAAGCAGCATGTCATAGCCCTTGATACGGGTAAGCCTGCCGACCGCAAGGACCACCTTTTTCTCTTCCGTCTTTTGGATGTCCTCTTCATACGGTGTGGGATTGTATATCCTCTCTATCCGACACTTAAGGCGCATATTGTCCTGATAATACCCCTTGTCCTCATCCGAAAGAACAACCAGGCATTCCGAAAAGCGGCTTACTATGAACCTTGCCACTTTACGCAGATTGTGGTTTACCGGGAACCGGGTAAAATAGTTAAAATGCTCCCACGATATCCAGTGTGTCTTCGGGAATCTAAGCTTGAGAAGCCCGGAATAAAAACACAGAATGATATCAACATCTATCAGGAAATCAGGTATTTCTTCCTTCATAAGCCTGTTCAGGGTTCTGAGATTCGAGAGTATATTCGTTTCCAGTCCCTTAGATCCTATCCAGCATATCCTTACGCTGTCATCAAGCTTATAAAATGATGCTCCTTTGCCTGTCAGGCTGAATATCACGATCTCATATCCGCGTTCCGCAAGACCGTTTGCGATAAGAGAAAGAACTCTTTCCGTTCCGCCGCTCCTTGATATGTCCCCGCTAAAAAAAACTATCTTCATATTATGACTCCAAACTTAAAACAAGCACCTCTTAACCACGATAGATAGATGTTTCAACCTTATCTGCCACATCTTTTCCCATGAGTGTCTCCACAACCTTTAAACCAAATGTTACTGCAGATCCCATTGACTTTCCCGTTACGATATTCCCGTCGCTTACGGCCCCGCCATCTACCTTTTCGGCTCCCTCAAGTTTATCCTCAAAACCGGGGAAACAGGTTGCTTTTCTGCCCTTAAGAAGTCCGTTCGTACCAAGTACCGAAGGAGCCGCACAGATGGCCGCAACGACCTTTCCTGCCTTATCATACGCACTTATCGTATTGATGACCTCATTGCATGCTGCCAAATTCTTAGTACCCGGCATACCGCCCGGAAGGACTACGCAGTCTCCGTCCAAAAGGTCTTCTTCCGAAATATCCGTCCCGAGGGTAAGATCCGGTTTTACCTTTATGTTATGTGAACCTCTTACCGCCTTACACTTTTCTTCGGTTCCTCCGGGAACCTTTACAAGCTTTACCTCTATTCCAGCCCTTATCAAGATGTCGGCTGTTGTCAGGGCCTCTACCTCTTCAAAACCGTCTGCAAGAAAAATATACGCTTTCATTTTTTTATTTCTCCTCCGAAATCTCCGCTGCCGTCAGCCGGCGCCTTCACGGTCAGTCTGGTCTTTACTATACTGAATATGGGGTTGACATCCATATCCTCGGTCATATCAAGCACCGGTTCCCCATCCGTATCGAAATGTACTCTTCTTATGCCCGTACTCCGGGGTGCGTCGGCTCCCGGTCTGGCATAATAGGAATTCCATATCGTTCCGTCCTTATCAAATAAATATGCGTTATGTCCGGTCCCGAATTCACCCGGTATGCTTCTTGAGGTCAGGAGAGGATATGTCGTTTTCCTCCAGTTTTTACTATTAAGAAGATCCTTGTCTTTTTCTATCTGCAGCAGGCCTATCGTATATGAGGTGTCGACCGCTGCACCCGAAAACGTCAGGAAAAGCCTGTTTTCCACAGGCAAAGCAAATGCTCCCTGCTCCACAAAGGTATGGTTGTTAGCCCAGCCCAAATCCGGTTTTGACAGTACTACAGGATCACTGTCAAGCATCCACGGTTTTTCCGGATTAAGCTTTGCAATATACAGCCATCCGCCCAGGTCTTTCGGCAGGTACCGACGTTGGGACCATACGGCATAGTATTCTCCCTGCCAGTAAAAGACCGTCATGTCAAGGGTGATCTCCTTTCCGGCTTCGCAGAGATCGGTCCCGTCCGGTTTTACGATCCTTTTAGGCGCCGACCAGTCCTCCCTTACAACAGGATCTCCGCCATCCTTAAGGATCATTACATGGCTCTCTTCATAAAAAAACTCTCCCGGAGTACACGCATGAAATATACAGAGCTTCCCGTTTACCTCATGAAATTCGGGTGCCCAGAGCAACCCTCCTATACCGTCATAGGTTTCGGTATCAAGTATCAGCCTTTCATCGGCCTCCTTAAGTCCCGCAAGAGTCTCGCTTTCCCTGATCAGAAGAGTATGGTATTCGTCAGAATCGTTTGTCGCTATGAAATAATACTTGCCGTTCCACAGGGCAAAACACGGGTCTGCGCGGTTCATGGCAAACGGGAACTCAAAATGTTCCTGATGAACTCTTCCCGAAAGCGTATACTCTCCCGCCGTATCAAAATCGACTCTCTCAAGATTCCAGTCTATGCTCTTAAGTGCTGTCGTTCCGTCACTGTAAGAGGCAACGGCGCGATACTCCTTTAAGTCTTCAACAGAGCTTACAGTTATACTATCAGGAAAGCTTATGCCTATGTTTACCGGTGTCGTAAACTTCCTTATAAGGTGATCTCCAATGCTGCCATCTATCTCGATCACGCAGCAGGGAACCGCTCCCTCTATATCCTCTATGCCGGAAAGCCTCGTATCGGAAAGTACCGACCATACTGCCAAGCGTCCTGCTTTTGATACTTCATTCACATACTCTTCCGGTGAAATAACCTCAGGAGCGGAATAGATCAGGAAATCCTTTGTCCGGTATCTTACCGGAGTATAAGCCGATTCGTGATCGTCACCTTCTCCGTCCTCAAGGATAGCCATGATATTATTATATATCTCGGGGTCTGTCTCACCGTCGCCGCCGGTCCTTAAGGCGATTATCTCAAATCCGTCTTCTTCCTTTAAGATATACGGTTTTTTCAGTGCCTTCGGATTCAGCGATCCGTCAGCATTTTCCGTGGCTTTTCCGAACAGTATTCCGGAATTATGATTTAAAGCCTTAAAATGCTTCATATCCGGACTCACTGCCAGATGCATGCTGTATGCAAGTCGCGGATCGTAATATATATTATCAATAGGTCGTCTTGTATAGCTCAACAAATACATAAAACATCCTTCTCCGCACAAATCTCATTCGTTTCATTCCCATACACGTAAACTATGGCTTGGCGGTCATTCCTTCTGCGGCTTTTTCCCCGTATCCGACAGGCTCTCATCAATCTTAAGATCGACAAGTATCTTCATTCCCAATGCCAATGCCCGATAAAATCCGAATCTCATGCAGAAGGCAAAGCCGGTGATCATTATCCTGTAAAACATTGAAGGAATAAGTTCAATATTCGAGTGTTTTGACAAAAGCTTAAAGCATCTTTTTGCCAGCGGATCCCTTCTGTATTCCTTGATAAGATGCACCAGTCTGGTTACCTCATTATCATTATGGCGATACTCCATCTTACAGTCAAAGAAACAACCGAAAAAGATCGTATACGCCACTACATTCTTCCATACAACCGTGTCCTTACCTCTCATCGTTATGAAATCATCAAGCTTCCGGGCTATTTCCAGCCATATAGTATGAGAATGCGCGCGATAACGGTTCGATACCGATTCCGGAGTATTCCTGTGAACATAAACCTCTCTGTTAAGAAAAGCATATTCTGCTCCTGACACACAGCATTGAAGGTTAAAAAGCTTATCCTCTGCATATCTGCTGTCGGAAAAGGTAAGCCCGTTTTCAACAATGAAACTTTTTTTATACATCTTTGCCCAGACATAAGAGAGAATATCCACTGAGAAAAAGCCCGTGAATATAAACTCAAGACTGTCCATGGGATAATGACTGAAGCTTCTGTGAGAAGTAGCGTGAAGCAGTCTTGTCCCCCACAATCTGCTGAAGTTGCCGACACAGATATCACAGTTCTTCGATCTGGATTTTTTCAAGAGCCCTGCAACAGTCAGAACATCAGGAAGAAAATCATCCGCATCCACAAACATTACATATTCACCGCTTGCATGCTTTAAACCGTAATTTCTTGCGGAGCCTATGGAGGTGGATTTAATATTATAAACATGCATGAAAGGGAATCTATCCGCAAAAGAATTACATACAGCCAGACTCTCATCCGTCGATCCGTTGTTTATCAGTAAAACCTCCATGTCTACCCCTACCTGACAGGAAATGCTCTCCAGGCATTCCTCCAGATACGGCATGGCGTTATATATAGGAATTATTATTGATACAGCCGTTTTCATAGTCTACCCCAAACTAATAATTTATGTAAAAATTTTACCACATTTTGATGCTATAGTCAAAAATTTTATTCCGCTCCCGCGTCTTTTTTAGTTCTCGTAAAGGCCAGTATAAGCTCGGTCGGATACCGGAAAATCCATAATGACAGGATGCAGGTCACAGCTACGGCCACCCCCATCCAGAGCAGTTTACGTAAACCGCCCTCATAGAACCAGTCGTCCAGATGTTTTTTCCCTTCGTATCTCGTATACTGAAATACATACAGCACAAATTTATGCCAGAAATATACCTGTATGGTCCTGCTGCCCCAGAGTGTGAAAGGTTTTATCTCTCTGACGGGTGTAAGCACGATAAGGCTGAGTCCCGTAATGCATGCCATAAGATAGCACTGCAGTCTCCAGATGACCGGCATATCGTAGTTCTCCGGATACGAAGCCTTGGAAAGCAGGAACGGTCTTAACTGATATACCTCCTTCATGAATACGAAGCAGATAAGCAGCCACCCTGCCAGCACAACCGCTCCGGCCAGCTTAAATTTCGTTTTTTCTGCAAAAAACTCCAGTTTTTTCCTGTCCGTTATCATTCCCAGAAGATAGAACGGGAAGAAGTATATCACCTTTGCAAGCGAAAGAAACTCTCCTACAGACTCGACAAACCCTATGACACATGCCAATACCGTCATGGCCACAAGTATTACCCATCTCATTATCCTGTCTTCCATGAGCTTATGCAATGCAAAGCCCGCAAGTACATAGAATGCCAGTGCCAGCATGAACCACGGAGCCGCCGTTTCATTCAGAATATCCAATGAAGTTCTTACTCCGTAGGCTTTTTTTATCCCGTAGATTCCCAGTTCATACATTATGTAAATGGCAAGATAGGCAATCGATTTCTTCCAAAAACCTTTGTTTCTGTGGAAAAGTCCGGCCAGAAAAACAAACAAAGGCATGTGGAAGGAATATATAAATATGAAGATACTATGGTAGGTAACAGAGTCCCTGATATTGATAAAATGACCCAGTACCACCAATACTATCAGTTCAAATTTTAAATTATCCCATAAAGCTACTCTTTTGTTTTCCACTTCTGCTCCTCATGTTGCCGTTTCCGGTACTCCCGGTAAAATCATTCTCATCCGACAGCTTCAATTTCGCATGCATATGCCGACAGATAAATATAGTCCGGATCTCCGAGATAATAGTACTCATCACCGTTGTATGCCTCGGGATATATCATCTCATAGGTAATGCTCTCATCCCCCGCGTACATCTCATCCAGAAGCCTCAGTTTTTTCTCCCATATGGTTTCTTCCGGCCATTCTTCGGTGGCAAGACACTTACGAAGGTGGTCAAAATAAAAATGAAGCTTCTCTCTTAACGCGCTGCTTTCAAAATAATCATATCCGAATGAGCGTCTTACAAGATTTTCAAACAGCCTTGCCCTGTCCTCAGTAGGTTTTGTCAGCGAATATGTATCAATGAAATAGGCGTCTTTCTCAGCGTACGGATACGTGTATCTTGAGAACGGGCTTGTTTCGTTATAATCATACATGTAGTAATAATCTTCCGGATTCAGTTTGAGCCATTCTTCCTCAAAATCAAATTCGCCTGTAGCGAAATACTCTTGGATGATACGGTTGTCTATGCAATGTGAAAGCTCATGTACTATGTTCGACCTCATATCACCGTAATAAGAAACATCCAGCGCAATATATCTTTCATATTCCTCCGTATTGGCAAGTGCCACGGCGTCTGCTATACCGTAGGATTCTTTTTTTATGAACCCGTCACACAGATACACGGCAAAGGTCTTGGTCTCCGAATATTTCAAGTTGTCAAACAGATCACGGGGATACCATGAGAATACTTCGTCTACCATGCACAGTGTCCGGTACATAGTGTAGGCGTCCGTACAGCACTCCAGATAATAATCATGATCTGTGGCAAATGCCTCGCTTCCGAGATAAATGTATATATCGTACTTTTCTTCCAGTTCTTTTCTCTTGTTATCCAGATACTCGGGGATATGGTTCAGCCTGACATATTTTTTGCTCATATCCTCCAATGTACCGTCCTCATATTTCCATGCCACGCAGAACGGGACATCCAGCTTGTTCCCCGAGAAAAACATATATCCGTCCCGAAGGTCGACCGAATAACAGTAAATCGGGTAATTCGGGGATTCCAGGTTATAGAAGAAATTTGAAACAGGCTTTCCGGTATCAAGCTCATAACAGGTAAATTCAAACATATACGAGGAGTCCAGATTCCAGTCGTCCACCAATATAAAAAGTCTTCTTTCCCAGTCTATCCACTTCAGAAGAGTACCCTTATAATTTTTCCCGTCAAATATAACCGTACCCGGACCGGCTTCTCCGTTCTTCAGGCTTTCGTCATAATCATCCGGTATACCGCTGCCGTTATCGAGCATGCACAGGAATTCCACGGGTACCCCGTCATTAAATCTGTACAGTTTGAAGGTCTGATCCGCAAAATCACGAACTACAACTTCCTTTTTATCGGGCGAAACATAGTATTTGCTGTAATCATCAAAATCAGGCAGTAACGTAAGCTCACCTGTTTCAATATCGTACATATGTATCTCGTTCTGTCCGGTCTTTCTCGAATATGCATATATGCTTACAAATCTTCCGTCCGGCGTTACCGACAGAGGATAACCGTCCCGGAGTATGGGATCGGTGTAGATAAGCGTTTCCGTGCCTGTGGCCGTTTCACATCCGTAAAGGCTTTTTTCCTTTATATAATATACCTTACTGTAATCCTTGGTTACGGCGTAATAGGGATAGAGCGAATCCAAAGGTACGTTAAAGGTATACAGCGTATTTAAGTCCGCATCCAGATAATGTATCATCTTGTTTTCGTCGGTTACGGCAATACATTCATCATTTATGACTTCAAAATCATACTCCTGCGGATCTATTTCCTCAAAAACCTTTTCCTTTTTCTCCCCTGTGGCTATGTCATATGATATGATCTTCGGAGCACTTACGCTGTTCTCGTTATAAAAATATACCATTTTGTTCTGAATGCGGTATACATTAATATCATAGCAGGTCAGATCCAAGGTTGAAACATTGAAAACAGCCGGGTCTTCCGTTGTTTCAAGCCTGTCGGCAAGAACGGGGACCGGTGTAGGTGTAGGTGTTGCAGTCGGATCCGGTTCAAAAGCCGGTGACGGTATCGGCGATGCCGTTATCCCCTCTGTCGCATCCGGTCCCGCAGAGGCTTCTTCCGAGGGCACTGCAGCGGACGGTGTAGCGCCATTATCCTTTTCCTCCCTTTCGTGCGGCTTGCAGGAAACCAAGCCAAGCACTCCGACCAATAAAAGCAGAACAAGCAATATAGATTTCTTCATTCCGGTAAATCTCCATATCTTTACGTTTTTATGACATACTTATTAATTATTATATCATACTATCCGTCATTAAACAAGAAAAAAGATCGGGTTCGGAGAAAACCGTGCCCGATCTTTTAAGCGCTTAGTTAATGAATTCTTATCATGACTTCTTTCCTACGGTTATCTTATCAAGATGCCAGATATCCTTTACATACTCCTCAATGGTTCTGTCAGATGAGAACTTGCCGCACTTTGCAACATTCATAAGCGCGGCTTTTGCCCAGCGCTTCTCATCCCTGTAAAGTGCCTCGATACGCTTCTGAGCCTCCGCATATGAACGGAAATCCTTAAGGATGAAGTACTGATCTGCTCTCTCGCCCCCGTTTGTCTCAAGAAGCGAATTGTAAAGCTCGCGGAAAAGCTCTGTATTCTGAGGTGAATAATAACCGTTGATCATCTGAGTCATAACCATACGGATTTCGGTATCTACATTGTAGATCTCCTTGGGATTATATCCGCCGTTATTCTCGTAATTTATTACCTCGTCTGCGGAAAGTCCGAAGATAACGGCATTTTCCTCGCCGACCTCCTGAACGATCTCGACATTTGCGCCGTCCATTGTTCCGAGAGTGATCGCACCGTTCAGCATGAACTTCATGTTACCGGTTCCGGAAGCCTCCTTGGACGCTGTTGAAATCTGCTCAGAAACATCCGATGCCGCAAAGATTATCTCCGCATTGGATACGCGGTAGTTCTCTATAAACACAACCTTTATCCTTCCCCTGATGGTAGGATCGTTGTTTACTACATTTGCCACGCTGTTGATAAGCTTGATGATCGCCTTTGCCCTGCGGTATCCTGCCGAAGCCTTTGCTCCGAATATGAAGGTCCTCGGATAGAAATCCATATCGGGATTGGTCTTCAGTTCATTGTATAGATACATGATATGCATGATATTTAAGAGCTGGCGCTTGTATTCATGCAGACGTTTAACCTGAACGTCAAATATAGACCTCGGATCAACCTCGATCCCGTTATGCTCAAGGATGTACTTTGCAAGACGTACCTTGTTCTTATACTTGATGTTCATGAACTCATGTAGGCTCTTCTCATCCTCTGTGTAGAGCGTAAGCTTGTCCATCTTTGAAAGATCCGTAATCCAGTCTTCGCCGATTTTTTCGGTTACCCATGCCGCAAGGAGGGGATTTCCGTGAAGAAGGAAACGTCTCTGGGTAATACCGTTAGTCTTGTTGTTGAACTTGCCGGGATAGTAATCCGCAAATTCCTTTAAGCTCTGGTTCTTTAATATCTCGGTATGAAGACGTGCAACACCGTTTACAGAGAAGCCGCCTACGATGGCAAGATTAGCCATACGTACCTGTCCGTCGTAAACAATAGCCATCTTTTCGATCTTCTTGTAATCGCCCGGATACTTTACCTGTATCTCCCTGATGAAACGACGGTTGATCTCCTCTACTATCTGATAGATTCTCGGAAGCAGTCTGGAGAAGAGCTCCAAAGGCCACTTTTCAAGAGCCTCGCTCATGATGGTATGATTGGTGTATGCACATGCCCTCGTGGTAACATCCCATGCCTCATCCCATGTAAGGAAATGCTCGTCCATGAGGATACGCATAAGCTCGGCAACCGTTACCGAAGGATGGGTATCGTTAAGCTGGAAGCATACCTTTTCGGGCAGCTGCTTGATATCAACATGATGCTTTAAGTAATTCTTTACCGCAAGCTGTACACTTGCCGACACGAAGAAATACTGCTGTTTAAGTCTCAGTTCCTTGCCTGCATAATGATTATCATTGGGATAAAGAACCTCAACTATTGTATTTGCAAGATTCTGCTGCTCAACAGCCTTATGATAATCACCCTTGTCAAAGGAATCAAGCTGGAATGTGTCAATCGCACGGGCATCCCAGATACGGAGTGTATTTACAAAGTGATTGTTATATCCTACAACGGGAATGTCATAGGGAATAGCCTCTACAGAGCTGTAACCCTCCTGAATGAAGCACTCTCTTCCGTCATCACGCCTTACCATCCTGACATAACCGCCGAACTTGACTATCTGAGAGCTGTCCTTATCGCACATTTCAAAAGGATATCCGTCCTTAAGCCAGTTATCGGGTACCTCAACCTGGAAACCGTTCTCTATCTTCTGCTTGAACATACCGTATTTATAACGGATACCGCAACCGCATGCGGGATAACCGAGCGTAGCCAGTGAATCAAGGAAGCATGCTGCAAGCCTTCCCAGACCTCCGTTTCCGAGTGCGGGATCGGGCTCCTCATCCTCTATGGCGTTAAGATCGAATCCTAAGTCATCAAGTACTGCCGCAACATCCTTGTCTGCCTTAAGGTTTATCAGAATGTTTCCGAGCGCTCTTCCCATAAGGAACTCCATGGACATGTAATAAACCATCTTTCCGTCCTTTTTCTCCACTTCCTTATGTGTCTCAAACCAGTCTTCAACGATATACTCCTTTATAGCATAGGATACAGCCTGGAACATCTGCTGCTTGGTAGCGTCCTTGGCCTCCTTGCGGTAAAGGGTCATCAGATAGTTCTCAATACTTGCCTTGAATTCTTTCTTGTTTAACTTCATAATTCACGCCTCCTTTAATTTTTCTTCACAGCCAGAGTAACATCTTCACCGTTCAGATTCCATTCCTTTACCGAACCGTCGGTTGTGTCATATACGATCTCGTCGGCAAGGACTATCCTCTTTATGGTATCCGCATTTTTCTCACATACGGCTTTAAGCTTATCATTGCCTGCCACATAAACATTTATACGGTCCATGACCTCAAAGCCCGCATCCTTACGCATGGTCTGAACCTTGCTTATGATCTCCCTTACAAAGCCTTCCTCTATAAGTTCGGGCGTAAGGTTGGTATCAAGGACTACGGTTATGCCGTTATCCTCACCGGATACAAAGCCTTCACGTTTTGCTGCCTCTATTAAAAGATCATCTTTTTCAAGAACTTCCGTCTCACCGGTAACCTCTATCGTAAGATTTCCTTTTTCGTTTATCTCTGCTACTGCCTTAGAACCGTCAAGTCCGGCAAGAACCTCCTTTAATGCGTTAAGCCTTGCGCCGAAACGGCGTCCGAGGGTCTTGAGCTGCGGCTTTAAGGTATAATTCGTAAATGCGCTTACATCATCCGTAAACTCTATCGCCTTGACATTAAGCTCATCCTTTATGATATCCTGATAGAAATCGCTTAATGAGGTCTCCGACTTTACGTACATCTTTGCGAGAGGCTGGCGCTGCTTGGTGTTGGCTTCATTCCTGCATGCACGTCCGATGACAACTGCCTCAAGGACAAGCTCCATATCCTTTTCAAGCTCCTTATCCACCTGCTTTTCATCGCATACCGGATAGTCGCAGAGATGTATGCTCTCGGGAGCTGAAGGATCGATACCGGCAACCAGGTTCCTGTAGATGTCCTCAGCCATGAAGGGTATCATGGGTGCTGCTGCCTTTGAGATATTTACAAGCGCCGTATAAAGGGTCATATATGCGTTGATCTTGTCCTGCTCCATGCCCTTTGCCCAGAAACGCTCACGGCAGCGGCGTACGTACCAGTTGCTCATCTCGTCAACAAAGCTTAAAAGTGACTTTGCAGCCTCCGGTATCCTGTAATTTGCAAGATTGTCATCCGTCTCCTTTATCGTCGAGTTAAGACGTGACAGCAGCCATTTATCCATTACCGGAAGCTTGTCGTAATCCAATGTATACTTTAACGGATCGAATCCGTCTATATTTGCGTAAAGTACGAAGAATGCGTAGGTGTTCCAGAGAGTTCCCATGAACTTCCTCTGTCCCTCGACTACAGCCTTGTCGTGGAAACGATTGGGCAGCCAGGGTGCGGAATTGATGTAGAAATACCATCTGATCGCATCTGCTCCGAATTTCTCAAGTGCATCAAAAGGATCAACCGCATTTCCCTTTGACTTGCTCATCTTCTGTCCGTTTTCGTCCTGAACGAGTCCAAGCACTACAACATTCTTATAAGGGCTCTTGTTAAAGAGGAGTGTCGACTCTGCCATAAGTGAATGGAACCAGCCTCTTGTCTGGTCAACAGCCTCGGAGATGAAATCTGCCGGGAACTGCTGCTCGAAGAGTTCCTTATTTTCGAAAGGATAATGATGCTGTGCGAAAGGCATGGCACCCGAATCGAACCAGCAGTCGATAACCTCGGGAACCCTGTGCATCTCCTTTCCGCAGTCGGGACACTTAAAGGTTACATTATCTATATAAGGCCTGTGAAGCTCAACCTTTGCATTGTCGGGATTGCCGCTGCGTTCAGCAAGCTCGGCGCGTGATCCTATGCACTCAAAGCGTCCGCATTCGCATTCCCAGATATTAAGAGGAGTGCCCCAGTATCTGTTTCTCGATATAGCCCAGTCCTGGATATTCTCAAGCCAGTTTCCGAAACGTCCCTTTCCTATGGACTCGGGTATCCAGTTAACGGTATTGTTGTTCTTTATAAGGTCGTCCCTTACAGCGGTTTCCTTTATGTACCATGACTCTCTTGCATAGTAGATAAGAGGAGTGTCACATCTCCAGCAGTGAGGATATTCGTGCTCAAATTTAGGCGCATCAAAAAGCTTGTTCTCGGATGCAAGAAGCTTTATTATCTCCGGATCGGCTTTTTTTACGAACATGCCTGCACAAGGAGCATCTTCTGTCATCTCACCCTTGCCGTTTACCAGCTGTACAAAAGGAAGATCGTAGTTTCTTCCGACATTTGCGTCGTCCTCACCGAATGCGGGAGCTATATGAACAATACCGGTACCGTCCGACATGGTAACATAGTCGTCACAGGTAACAAAGAAGCCCTTCTTACCCTGCTTGTCGGCTACGGCTTTTGCACAGTCAAAGAGAGGTTCATATTCTTTTCTTTCAAGATCCTTTCCCTTATAGGTCTCAAGAACCTCGTATGCCTTCTCACCCTCGTTGGCGAGCTTTCCGAGCACTGTATCAAGCAGTGCTTCGGCCATATAATAGGTGAAGCCGTCAACACATTTAACCTTTACGTAGGTATCCTCGGGATTTACGCAGAGAGCAACGTTTGAAGGAAGCGTCCAGGGCGTTGTCGTCCATGCAAGGAAATATGCATCCTCGCCCACGCACTTAAATCTTACCACTGCCGAGCGCTCTTTGACCGTCTTATATCCTTGAGAAACCTCTGCGCTTGAAAGCGGGGTCCCGCAACGGGGACAGTAAGGAACAATCTTAAAGCCCTTGTATAAAAGGTTCTTGTTCCAGATTTCCTTTAAAGCCCACCACTCGGATTCTATGAAATTGTCATCGTAAGTAACATAAGGGTTCTCCATATCGGCCCAAAAACCGACCGTTCCGGAGAAATCCTCCCACATTCCCTTATATTTCCATACAGACTCCTTGCACTTCTTTATGAACGGCTCCATACCGTACTGTTCGATCTGATCCTTTCCGTTAAGGCCAAGGAGCTTCTCTACCTCAAGCTCTACGGGAAGTCCGTGAGTATCCCAGCCGGCCTTACGGGGAACCATCTTTCCCTTCATGGTCTGGTATCTGGGTATCATATCTTTTATAACACGTGTAAGGACATGTCCGATATGAGGTTTTCCGTTTGCTGTGGGCGGTCCGTCATAGAAGGTGTAGGTAGGGCAGCCTTCCCTTAATTTAAGGCTTTTTTTGAAGATGTCATTGTCTTTCCAGAACTGCTCCACTTTCTTTTCGCGTTCCACAAAATTCATGTCTGTGTTTACTTTGCTAAACATACATCTTTCCTCCTTAATAAACAGATAAGCGGCTACATTCCAAAACAGGAATACAGCCGCTGTATTTTCACCACCCATTTTGTAAGCACTCGCTCCAAAAAAGCTTCATGCCGATCCCTGTAACGCAGGAAAACGGTGCCGCTTACTCTGTACTATACATTTCTGCAACACAACTCCGGAGTGATATTCATGCATATGTACTTGTACCCGTTTCGCACTGTCACGGGCTCACTGTGAGCTTCCCGTATACACTACTGTCTCCATCAAAGTCTTTCAGTTAAGAATATTAGTACAATTATAGCAAAATGTCAAGTGTCAAATTTTTAGGCACGAAATATTTAAAAAATCTTTGTCATTTGCTTTTGTTTATGCTATAATTACCTAAATACTCAAAAAACATACACGTGACTTACTATTTTTGTTTTCCGGAGGCTGTAAATGCAAAAAACGGACAGTGTTATCGCCTATGAATTCAACCCGACTTTCCTTTATACCTGGAAGGGCATAAGGACTTCCGACGAAGAAAGATATCATTGCCATGATCATCTGGAGCTGGCTTTCATAATGTCGGGAAAAGGCAGGTATAAGATCAACGACGTCATATACGATATAGAAGAAGGAGATCTGCTTATCTTCAATCCCGGAACCTATCATCAGGCTCTGGTAGCAAACAAGAGTACTCCGACCTACGAATTCTTTATCGGAGTCTCGGATTTCTGTCTGACCGGCATGCCTTCCAATTCCCTGATTTTAAAGAACCTTCCTGTTTATAAGACCGGATCCGAGCTTAAACAGAAGCTGATGAGGCTTTGCACTTCCATGAGTGCCGAGAACGATGTCTACAAGATCGGCCGTTACTACATGATGCAGTCCTATCTCATTCAGTACATGCTCGCAGTCCTGCGCGATGACCAGCTGCCCGGAGAGCCCGGCGGCCATGTGGCATTCGAATCGATAAATAAAAACAGGATAGTCGAAGAGATCATCCTGTTTTTCGAAGAACATTATTCAGAAAAGATATCACTTGAGCTTATATCCGAAAACATGTACATAAGCCCGTTCTACATATCAAAGATATTTAAAATGGTAACGGGAGATACACCCATCCGTTATCTAATAAACATACGTCTGGACAAGGCAAAGCAGCTTCTTGAAACCTCGCCCGACCTTAACGTCAGGGAAATAGCCGACCGTGTGGGCTACGATGACGCCTACCACTTCAGCAAGCTGTTCAAGAAGAGGTTCGGGATACCTCCGACATCAGTAAAAAAGCCCGTATGATCAGAACTTTCTAAGGACCTGGATCGCTTTTTCGCTTATGATCACTTCAAAGTGCTCTTTGAAGTAATCTATGTCAAGCGTTCCGGGTCTTTCTGCGGTTGCATACTCCGAAATAATGTTACAAACCTTGTTGAACTGTTCCGCGGTATGATCCGACATCCCGACAACAAGGAAATATGTCCCGTTTTCAGGATCCTTGTAGAGGGTATTTTCCCCATTATAAATCTTATATATACCTCTTGCAAGCCTGCTTACATCATCAAGCGTCTCAAAGGCATAAACCTTGCTGATGTTCTTGAGCGAAATCTCACAGGCTTCGTTTTCTTTTGTAAAGAGCTTTGTAGCCATCGGATCCCCGAGCAGCTTGTTTAAATGCTCCATACAGCCGATGACTTCATCAGCATAAACCCTCTCCTCGTTGGAAAGGACAGGATCCGCATCATCGGGCACGGCTGTAAAATTCGAGAAACGTACGTCAAGCTCTTCAGGATCCTCAACCTTGGTCACAAGAAGCACAAGGCAGTCAGGCGATACCGGGATGGCTTCTATCATGAGGGGCATGTCATCTGCGACAAAATTGCACTCTACAAAAGCTTTTTTGCATATCTCCACAAAAAGCTCCCTGACTTTTTCGCTGCCGTAAGCGAGCTCGCTGACTTTGAGCTGGCGTGCAAACAGGTCTTCCTTTGTAAGAGTACACTTGATCTGATTTTCACTTATCCGTTCTATCTTCATGATCATACCTCCTTCCGCGACAATTTCTCTTTCTCTTATAAATATATCGGCATTTTCCGTAAAAATGATTATACTTTTTTCAAGTACTTGAAGTATACTCATTTTAGATAAAGAAGTCAATTAAAAGTTCATAAAATTCTTGATTTTTTTCTTTGAATGGTTTATACTGACAATGGTTTATCCGATGAGAAGGAAGGAGGTACAACGGCACAAACATCAAAATATACCATTGTTTCACTTTTAAGCGACCATTCTGACAGCCCCGTCTGGCTGGCTGAACACAGAAGTCTTCATGTGAAACGCATTCTCAAGGGCATCAGGAAGGATTCCCCTAATTACAAGCTCCTTTTAAACGAAGCCCATCTCTTAAAAAATCTTAAGCACCCTTCTATTCCGGAGATTTTCGATCTGGAGGAAGATGATGAGTATACTTATATCATCGAACAGTATATAGAGGGTGATTCACTGGGAAGTCTCTGCAATAAGCGGCTTCTCTCGGAAAAAGAAATATTTCATTTCATTATCCAGCTATGCAACATAATAAGCTATCTCCACTCGCTTTCCGAAGCCGTACTATATCTTGACATAAAGCCGGAAAATATCATTATTTCCGAAGACAAATGTTATCTTATAGATTTCGGGAGCGCACATTTACAGAACGATGCTGCCGGCAGCTTTTTCGGGACACGTTCATATGCTTCCCCTGAGCAGAAAAACGGAGACAGGCTTTCAAAACGTTCCGATATCTATTCAATCGGACGGCTGCTGGAATTTATGGTAGATCATTGCAATATTTCCCCAAAAAACGAAAAAGCATTGCGCAGGCTTGCTTCGCGATGCAGCGAGAAAAAAATATGGAACAGGATAGGAAGTGCAAAAAGCATTATCGTACATATAAACTCTATTCTTGGATCACAGGACAGATTTTCGGATAAACCGGTCAAAATTGCATTTGCCGGTGCTTCTCACAATACCGGCACCACATATCTGGCCCTGCTTTTTTCCATATACTTAAACAACATAGGAAAAAAATGCCTTTATGCGGAGGCCAACGATTCGGAGGCATGGTACTCCATTTCCTCTGACTGTAAACAATCCCAAGCATTAGCCGGGCTTGAGAAACTGAGCCGCAAAAAATACGAAAACGGACGGTACGATCCTTCATGCATCATTGCCGATTACGGCTGTTTATATAATGGTATGCCAAAGGATTTTTACGATCATGATCTTGTATGCATAACAGCAGGAAATAAGGTCTGGGAGACCGAAGAAATCTTCCGGGCAAGGGCATTGTCGCAAAAATGTATCAAGACCATATTTCTAATAAACCTTACTGACAGACTTCACGAAAAGACCGCCGAAGCGGTAAAAAATGCCGAATGTATCGCCATACCGTATATCCCCGGCTTTGATAATGTTTTAAACGATGAGGAGGTGAAGGCCGTTTTTCATGAGCTTGCGGTAATGACAGGCATAGTCTTGCCACAGGCTTAAACCGGCAAATATGCTTTTTAATCGAAAAAACAGTTTTAAAGATGAACGCTATAACGGCAAACGCATAGGTATCATCGGGCTCGGACCACGAAACGGTACGACCCATATCGCAGTAGCCGTAAGCAATTTCTTAAGTGAGACAAAGCACAAAAGAGTATGTCTCGTCGAGCATAACCGCCATGACGATCTTTCAAGGCTCACAGAAACACTTGAGCCCGGAGTCAGCGGTATATGCTCATACCACCGGGTGACCTATATTCCGTCATCCCAAATGAACGATCCTTTATACGATCTGAAATATGACTGCATGGTATTCGATCTCGGCCATGATCTTATTCGAAATCTCAATTTCCTGCAGTTATGTGATATAAAGATAGCCGTGGGAACCGATGCGCCCTGGCGGAAGCATGAATATGCCGTAATAAAGGAGCTGTTCGGGAAAGAACGTATCCCTGAAAGCTGGAGACTGTTCATAAATCTGGGCAATCCGAGTTTCCTTAAAACCATGGATCATTGCCCTGTTTTCAAGGGCTGTTTCCCGTTCGAACCGGATCCGGTATTTCCCTCAGACGAAACTATAAAATTTTTGGAGGATATTATATAGAAGAAAAACAAAATATAAAAAACATTACATAAAACACTTTTTTTATTTACACTCCTTTTAGATAAAGGGAAATAATATATCAAATAAATTTTTCAATACTCTGTTTATCCGCATCCGAAAAACGGTTAAACGGTAGTGCCGTACACATCCGCTGCGGGCTGTCTTCTTATATCTTATCAGACGGTCCGCGGCTTTATTAAAATTTTAGTATCTTTTTTCTCCGGTTTGTGATATACTCTTGAGCGAAAGCAGTTATCGCTTCAAACCTCATTTATAACGGAGAAAGAAATGTACCATTTCATTGTGAATCCCGGTTCACGGACCGGTAAATCCATGCAGCTTTGGGAAAATCTCGAAAAGAGCATAAAAGAATCGGGCGTGGATTACAAAGCATATTTTACGACAATAAATGATACTGCCGAAAGGATAACCCGCCATATCTGCATTAAATATCCCGAAATGAAAAGGATCATTATTGTCGGAGGTGACGGAACAGTCAATCAGGCAATCAACGGATTGACTGATTACAACAGCTTTATTCTGGGATATATACCTACAGGTTCAAGCAACGATCTTGCAAGAGGACTCGGCATTTCTTTAAATCCTGCGGAGATGGTAAGAAATGTCCTGAAACCAAAAAAAATCGCAAAGATAGACCACGGGCTCGTTGTTTCCGAAAACGGAGAGATAGTAAGAAAATTCGCAGTAAGTTCGGGCATCGGCTATGACGCCGATATCTGCGAAAAGGCGGAAAAATCCCTGCTCAAAAAAGCTCTTAACAGGATCGGGCTCGGAAAACTTGTCTACTATCTTTTCGGTTTCGTTCTCATCTTCTTAAGCAAGCCAACCGGCGCCACCGTCATCATCGACGGGAAAAGAAAAATTAAATACAGGAGTTTTCTCTTTGCCGCCAACATGAACTTCAGATATGAGGGCGGAGGTATGCCCATGGGTCCTGCTGCCGACCCATTTGACGGAAAGATCACAGCATGCATCGTACACGATATGCCCAAATTAAAACATCTATGGCTCATGACAAAGATAATCAAGGGAAAGCACGTTAACTACAAGGGTGTTGAACAGATAACCGCAAAAACGATCGAAATAAAAACCGACAGACCTCTTACTCTTCATACGGACGGTGAGGTCATCGGTAAGAACGACCACATGACTTTCTCATGTTTTAAAGACAAAGCAAGAATGATCTTGTGATATACAGGAGGACAATATGGCATCAAAAAGCTCAGGCACTTCTTCCGGAAAACCCAAGCTCAAAATAGTGGTTAACGCACCCGTGGTTCTTACTTTTACGGGCATATGTGTCATCGCACTTATATTGAGAAAAATAACAAATAACGCCAGCGACAATATATTCAGCGTATTCCGGTCATCTCCGGTCAATCCGTTAACCTATATAAGATTGTTCTGTCACATCTTCGGACATGCTGATGTTTCGCATCTCGTAGGTAATCTTATGACGATCCTTATCTTAGGTCCCATGCTTGAAGATCGTTACGGCGGCAAAATCCTGTGCATGGTCATATCGGTTACCGCAGTAATCACCGGCGTTGCACATATCATCATCTCGGACGGTGCGCTTATGGGTGCCAGCGGTGTTGTGTTCGCTTTCATCCTTTTAGCTTCCTTTACCGGCTTTAAGGATCGCGAGATACCTCTTACCTTCATCCTCGTTGCACTCCTTTATCTCGGACAGCAGGTTTACCAGATGGCTGCAATAAAGGACAATGTCTCCCAGCTGACTCACATCATCGGCGGTGTGATCGGATCGGTTCTCGGATACAGGCTAAACAAGAAATAAAAACTTAAAAAGATTTAAGGCTGCAGGACAGGTTTTTACGCCGATCCCGTAGCCTTTTCTTTATTCGCAGTATTTTTTCAAAGTTTTTCTTATCGCTCCCGGACCCGCATTAAGCTCATTGAAATATGTGCAGATGAGCGGTGCAAGTCCTGCTTTAACAAGGTCTGTTCCGAATATAACTTCATTTGAAAGTAGTGTTTTAAGATCCTCGGCTGTTACATCAGTCTTTCCGAAGCTTATCCCTTTGAGCATTCCCTGTGCCGTCTCAAGCAACGGGTCTGAAGAAGGCTCAAAAGCAGTTCCGTCATCATCAACGGCCAGAAGATATCTCAGCCATCCGGCAATGACGAGCGGCATGTAAACAAGCTTGTCAGCATCGCCTTTTTCAATATGTGCCTTGAAGTTCTCTCCGTATCTTATCGGCAGCTTCTGAGAAGTGTCGGTGGCTATACGCTGGGGAGTATCCGGCATGAACGGATTGGGGAAGCGCTCCGTAAGGCATTCGTTTAAAAACTTCTCCGGATCAATGATGCCGGGGTTTACTACAACCGGCATTCCCTCTTTGCTGCTCATCTTTGTGATAAGGTTTACCAATTCCTCATCCTTCATTTCCGCCGAGATCGATTTATAACCAAGCAGGCATCCGTATACCGCAAGCGCGGTATGGAGAGGATTAAGACAGGTGCATACTTTCATGCGTTCCGCCTTGTTTACCGTATCCCTGTCGGTGAAGATGATACCTCTTGCCTTATCAAGTGCAGGCCTTCCGTTCGGGAAATCGTCCTCTATTACCAGATACTGAGGCCTTTCGGCGTTTACAAATGCTGCGATATATGTACCGTTGGGTGTTACAAACGGCTTTATCTCATCTATTCCGTCCGCTATAAGCATCTCCTCAACCTTGCTGTCAGGTCTTGGGGTGATCTTATCTATCATGCTCCAGGGATAGCTTACCTTGGTCCTCAGATATTCAAAATCCTCTTCGGAAATCTTTCCGTTCTCAAGCCATGCTCCGGCTATCTCTTTGACTGCATTTTCAACCTTCTCACCGTTATGAGAGCAGTTGTCCATGGAAACAAGCGCCAAAGGCATTCCGCAGGACGCCTTTCTCTTAAGGCACAATGCGGTGATCATTGACATAAGATGATGATTCTGTTTTCCCTCCGACATATCGGCAATGACCTTTTCCGGATCACTGTTCTTGTCGGCTTCCACAGCAGGGAATATGTTTCCTGCCGCATCCCTTAACGCATATCCCTTTTCGGTTATCGTAAAGGAAACCATCTGAAGCGAAGGATTCTCAAATATCTCAATTATACGTTTAAAATCATATGCAGTCGAAAGTGCTTCTCCTACCGAAGCCACAACCTCCTTTGTAGTGCTCCCGTCTCCGTTTAAGGTGACTGCCACACATAGATTGTCATGAGGCTTGAAGCACTCGGTAATGATCTCGGTGCCGTGGCTCTCGGCCGCGGTTATACCTGATTTCATGATACCTTTGTCAAGCAGCTCCTGAGCCGCAGCGCATAAAAATGCCCTGAATATATTGCCCGACCCGAAATGTATCCAGAGAGGAGTCTGTTTTGTGTTCATGCACATCTTTTCGATATCAAATTCGGGAAGCTTGAAGCCCTTCCATTCATCTTTTGTTTTTATTCCTTCTAATGTTAATTTCATATCCATTCCTCGTCTTATTTTTTATCGTATCTCTCCAAGGCATCCCAGATTCCCAAGAGATACATGATACCAAGCGCCCTGTCATAGAGTCCGTATCCCGGACGGCATTTCTCACCCCAGATATGACGTCCGTGGTCGGGTCTGATATAACCCTTAAAGCCGCAGTCATGGTATGCCTTCATGATCTCAAGTACACCGGTATCGCCGTCGCAGTCACGATGTGAGGTCTCACTGAAATCTCCGTTGGGATAATGCTTTACGTTTCTTACATGAGCGAACGCTATCCTGTCACAATGCTTTCTTACGATGGAAGCCACATTGTTCTTTGGGTTAGAGCTCATCGATCCGGAACATAATGTAAGACAGTTGTACGGATCGTCTACCATGCTCAGGAACCTGTCAATAGAAGCCTCATCAACCAGCAGTCTCGGAAGTCCGAATATATCCCAGGGCGGATCGTCCTGGTGTATTGCCATTTTGATATCGGTCTCCTTGCAGACCGGCATCAGCTGTTCGAGGAAATACTTGAGATTTTCCCACAATTTTTCCTTGGTTACGGGCTTATACGCCTCAAAAAGTTCCTTAAGCTTGCCCATTCTTTCGGGTTCCCAGCCGGGCATGGTATAGCCTTCGCACTTCTCAAGGATATAATCAGCCATTTTTACGGGATCGTCAATAATCTTTTCCTTCTCATAGTAAAGAGCCGTTGACCCGTCGGGAAGCGGATGGAAAAGATCCGTTCTGGTCCAGTCAAACACCGGCATAAAGTTATAACAGACAACCTTTACTCCGAATTCCTTAAGATTCCTTAAGGTCTGTTTATAATTCTCTATGTATTTATCTCTTGTGGGAAGTCCGATCTTAATGTCATCATGCACATTTACCGATTCAACCACATCCATGTTAAAACCTTTTGCATGGATCAGGTCGGCTACCTTCTGTATCTCTTCTTTCTCCCAAACCTCTCCGGGCATCTTGTCATGAAGTGCCCAGACAATTCCTTCCACTCCCGGTATCTGGCGGATCTGATCCAGGCTTATGCTGTCGTTACCCTCGCCATACCAGCGAAATGTCATCTGCATATTTTTTTCCTCCTTAATTTATCGACTAAAATGTCGTCTTGCGCATATTGCTGTCAAAAAGCCTCTGGAAGCCGAGCCATTCGGCATTGTAATCGGCACTCTCCAAGAGTTCCCTCATAGTCTCCATCTTTGCATCAAGGTTATCCGCAAAGTGCAGGGCTATAGCCTCCGCAAGAGCCGGTTTTTTGGGTGAACCGAACTCAAACTCCCCGTGATGAGAAAGGATACAGTGCCTGAGCATCGAACCCAGTGCATGAGGAAAGCCTTCGATCTCAGCTATCTTCTGCCCGACCATTTCATATCCCATGACTATATGTCCCAAAAGATTCCCGTCATCCGTATAATCGTTTAACGGCATTTCCGAAAGCTCCTTTGTCTTTCCTATGTCATGACACAGCGCCGCGGTTATCAGCAGATCCCTGTTCAGATAAGAGTATTGTTCGGCGTATTTTATACACAGGCTCGTAACAGATAGAGTATGCTCCAGCAGCCCTCCGACAAATCCGTGATGTACCGATTTTGCCGCGGAATGCTTTTTAAACGCATCAGAAAACTCTTTATCCTCAATGAAAAAGCTTTCCAGCAGTTTTCTCAGATGAGGTTCCTTTACCATACCGATGTAATCGGTAAGCTTTTTAAACATCACATCCAGACCAAAGCGTGAATACGGCAGATAGTCGGAAGGATCATACTCACCTTCCCTGCACTTTCTTATCCGCCTGCACTTAAGCTGCATCGTTCCCTGAAAAACCGTAACCTCGCCCTCAACATAAATATAATCAAGAGCTTCAAAATCCTCAATGCCGCCGCTGTTTACATCCCATACCTTTGCATCCAGCATGCCGGTCTTGTCCTGCAGCATTATGGATAAATAATTTTTGCCGTTTTTGGCGACCAGACTCTGAACCTGCTTGCACAGATAAATATCATGAGTTATCTCGCCTTCCCGTAATTCATTGATATACTTCATCTTATCCCCTCTCGGTAATTATTATCAGTTATGCTTTTTTATCGGTTTAACCGAGACCTTAAATCTCTGATCCGCCGATTTTGACGCTCTGTACAGCTCTATCTCCAAAGTGCTGTTCTCATCGGACTGCATGAGTATATTGGTAAAAAGTCCCACATCGACTATCGGTATGCCGTTCATGGAAATAATGAAATCGCCCTTCCTGATACCCGCATCGGAAGCCGGTGATGAAGGCTCAACGCCGCTTACATATATTCCGTTTTCAATACTGTTCTCTCTTAAAGCCCAGTCCGGGATATCCTCGGACTTAAGTCCTACATAAATCCTCGAGCCGCCGTTGCACAGCGTTTCCGCAACCTTGACAAGACAGTTTACCTTTATCGATTTGCTTATGTTGAATTTGATGGAACTCCCTACCTGTCTTGTGATTATACCCACAAGCCTGCCGTTAAGATCCACTATTATACCTACACTGCTGTCGTTCAGGCAGATATCCGTCGTAAAGATATCTATGGCCGCGTCGGTTATATATTCAACAAAATCATCACTTGTCACATAGCCGTATTCGATCATCCTGCTCTTTCCGTCAAAGCTGCCGATACCGATGATAGGCATACCTGCATATATCTCATCGGAATTGCCGATGCTCATAATGGCCATGGAGTCAATATCATCCTGTTTCAGCATCTGTTTCGGAACCGTCAGTACGGCAATGTTATAGCTTTCGTCATGTGCCAGGGACGATACTATGTATGCGTTCCCGCTTTCGAAGACAATCTCAAGTTTATCCGCATTCTTTACCTTGTCATAATAAGTGAGTATGAATACAAACTCATCACTTTCGGCAACAATTATTCCCATTGTCGACTCTGTCTGGTCGACCGTTTCTCCCAGCCAGTTAACAACGTTTGTTATTGCATCGATACGGATCATGCCTTTCTGGACATTTGCCGCGGTATTCCTCATTTCTGCCACTATCCTGCGGAAGGAATCCTCCGAAGCCGTCCCTTCCTGAACCTTTTCCTGACCCTTGATATCATTGGCGGGTTTATCCGTTTCGGTCTGTATTATCTTTACCTCATGGTTGTCCGGTTTTTCCCCCGTCTGCGTCGTATTGATGACCGTTGTCCTCGAACCTGCTCCGTCATAGGTCTGATTAAGACCGAAAATCTTACTTATAAAGCCGTCGGAATATTTAAAGACAAATCTTCCGGATATTCCGAAAATTATACCCGCCAGAAGAGAGAAACCCAGAACCGACAATACTTTTTTGAACTTTCTCTTATGCCAAGGCTTTATCTGTTCCTGTATGACCGAATCCTGTTCCTCTGTTAATTCCTCAGCCTTTTTAGCTTCATCATCTTTTGCCATAAATGTCTCCTGTTGTATACTTACATTACCCTTAAACCTGTAAAGGCTTTAAACGTAATGTAAAACCGGTCACGAGATCGGCAGTGTAAACGAAAACTCCGTTCCGGCACCTTCATTGCTTATTACATGGATTTCCTCATCATGTGCCGTAATAATCTCTTTAGCTATTGAAAGACCAAGTCCTGTTCCCTTCTTGTCCTTTCCTCTCGAAAGATCACTCTTGTAAAATCTTTCAAATACTCTGTTAATGCTTTCCTTGGGTATTCCGCAGCCGTAATCCTTAACTCGTACCACTGCCTTTACTCCTTTTACCTGAACTCCCATGATTATCTCCGAATCCTTGGGAGAAAACTTGATCGCATTATCCGTCAGATTGTATATTACCTGTTCTATCCTGGCCTGATCTGCGTCGACGAATATCTTCGGCTCATCAAACTTCAGTTTAAGCAATATCTTTTTGTTCCTGCAGGTACCCTCAAACGCATCCGCTATGTTACGTATAACCTTTGTTATGTCAAAGCTCTTTATATCCAGTGACAATCCACCGCTGTCGATGCTGGAGAGCTGCAGAAGGCTCGATGTCAGCTTGTGCAGACGTTCAGATTCAAACTGTATGATATCAAGATACTTATCCTTGTTCTCATACGGGATGGTTCCGTCCTTAAGTGCTTCGGCATAACCCTTGATCGAGGTCAGCGGCGAACGGAAATCATGTGAGATATTCGCAATGAATTTCCTTTGCTTTTCCTCATTCTGTTTAAGCTCGGAAACCATATATTCTATGGTGTCGCTCAACTCCTTAAACTCATCCCTGCTTCTTATTTTCATTTCATGATCATAATTACCCTTGGCATACTCAACTGCCGCGGTCCTGATGGTCTTAATGGGTATGGCGGTATACAGATAGATCACTGAAAATATAAGAAACAATGCCGCAAACATCACAAGCATTCCAAGGTTCATGATCCCTATGTATCCCGAAGCCTCCCGGTTCATTGCACTCATGGGCAGAAAACCGCAGATGTACCCCGCAGGTTTGTAATTATATACATACGGCTCCGAACATACCAGCATAGGCTCGTTGAAAACAGAATTTATGATAACGTTTTCACTGATATTCTGCTCCAGTATCAGGCTGTCGTAATCTTCCGGACCAATGTCCGGATCTGACTGCGGTTTATTCGAATCCGCAAGGACCACATGCTCCGAATTTACAAGCCATATCCTTGTTTCGGTGGTTTTCCCCACGTAAGCCAGCTCCTTACGTATTCTTTCAATGGATCCCATTTCTTCAAAGAAATCGGAAACGGACGAATCGGAAAGATTCGTTACGACCGCCCTCAAACGATCCTTGACCCTTTGCTCGGCCTTCTCCTGACATGCATCCCGTCCCCAGAAGTTAACGATCACAGAAAGAACCGCAATTGCCATCAAATAGCTTAACGCCAATTTAAACGATACTCTCATCTTATCTCTTCACTTCAAATTTATAGCCGACGCCCCATACGGTTGCAAGGCTCCAGTCTGCGGTATCCTTTATCTTTTCCCTGAGTCTCTTTACGTGTACATCCACGGTCCTTGTATCCCCGATATAATCATAACCCCAGATGTGATCTAAGAGCTGTTCCCTGGTAAATACCTTGTTGGGATTTGTCATAAGAAAATAGAGAAGCTCAAGCTCCTTAGGAGGCATATCAATGTTATTGCCTTTGTAGATTACCGTGTAATTATCCTTATTAACGGAAATATCGGTATACCTTACGACATCTCCTGTCTCCTCAACAACATTCCTTGCAGAAGGAATTTTATCGGAAAGTCCTGAATTCTGTTGACGTCTGAGCACCGCGCGTACACGTGCCACCAGTTCTTTTGAGTCAAATGGCTTTACCATGTAGTCGTCTGCGCCCAGCTCAAGTCCCAGAACCTTGTCAAAGGTCTCACCCTTAGCCGAAAGCATGATCACAGGGATCCTTGAAGTCTTCCTGATCTCTCTGCAGACTTCGTACCCGTCAATCCCGGGAAGCATAAGATCCAAGAGGATCAGATCCGGCTGAAAGCTCTCAAACTTTTCCAGTGCTTCCTCTCCGTCCTCTGCGATGGCCGTATCAAAACATTCTTTTGTAAGATACAGCGATATAAGCTCTGCGATATTGGCATCATCATCTACAATAAGTATTTTCTGCTTGTATGCCATTCCTTTACTCCTCCCGTTTATTTCTCCTTAAATACCACTATTGTTACTCCCTGGTCGCCTTCGCCGAAGCTGCCCAGACGGAATTCCTTAACATATTTCAGCTTTTTCAGATGGGAATGTACGGCACTCTTAAGCGCACCGGTACCCCTTCCGTGGATTATCGTACATTGCGGAAGATGTGCAAGATATGCGTCATCTATGTATTTATCAACTATCGGAAGCGCTTCGTCGACCCTCATACCGATGATATTGCACTCGGGACTTATGCTTATCTGCTTGGACATCGCTATCCCGCCGGCACCGGTATGTATCTTCTTTTCCTCGACCGGCTGTTTTTCTATGATCTCGATGTCCTTAATGTTAACCTGCGTCCTCATTGCTCCCATCTGAACATAGAGCTCGCCCTTCTGGTTCGGAAGCGTAGCTACCTTGGCATCCACATCAAAGGTAAGCACGTGTACATCATCGCCTATCTTTACTTCTTCGGGCTTTTTCTTTGACTTCTTTTTAGGCGTATTCTTTACCGCGAGACCGGCGTTCTTTTCCTGAAGCAAAGTTCTCAGGCTTGATCTTTCCTGTTCCATCTCTTTCATGCTCTGACCGGACAGCGAAAGTTTGTTGAGCTTTCTTATGCTCTCATCAGCATAATCCTTGGTTTCCTGAAGTATCCTTGCGGCTTTCTCATTTGCCTCGGCAAGCACACGATCCCTTGCGTTATCAAGCTTACGCTGCTTCTCTTCCCATTTGAGTTTTAGTTCTAAAGCTTCCTTTCTGATGTTCTCGGCTTCCTCAAGCGCTTTCTCCGTATTTCTGCGGCTCTTCTCAAGTCCGCCGATTATATCCTCAAAGCTCTTATCCCTCGTACCTATAAAGCTTTCGGCCATGGATATGATCTCATCTCCGATACCCAGTTTCTTTGATATCGCAAAAGCATTACTCTTTCCGGGAATACCGATAAGCAGCTTATAGGTAGGGCTCAGGGTCTCTACGTCAAACTCGCAGCAGGCGTTTGATACCCGTGGAGTTGAAAGCGCATAGAGTTTAAGCTCCGCATAGTGAGTCGTCGCCATGACCCTTATGTCCCTGTTATGGAGATAAGTAAGAATACTCATCGCAAGCGCCGCACCTTCCGTAGGGTCCGTGCCGGCTCCAAGTTCATCAAACAGCACCAGAGAAGACTCATCGGCTTTTTCAAGAATTGAAACCGTATTCTTCATATGGGACGAAAAGGTCGAAAGGCTCTGCTCAATACTCTGTTCGTCCCCTATGTCGGCATATACCTCTTTAAATACCGAAAGCTCCGATCCGTCAAACGCCGGTATATGAAGCCCCGCCTGTCCCATGAGAGTAAACAGTCCTACCGTCTTTAAGGAAACGGTCTTCCCGCCGGTATTCGGCCCGGTAATGACGAGCATCGAAAAATCCCCGCCGAGCGTAATGTCTATCGGAACTACTTTTTTCTCGTCAATAAGAGGATGCCTGCCCCTTTTTATGTTGATGTATCCTTTATCGTTAAATACCGGCTTCGACGCCTTCATACTCTTTGCAAGCAGGCCTCTCGCAAATATGAAGTCAAATTCCGCAATGGTATCGATATTGTATTTCAGGTTCGCGGTTTCATTGAAGAGCATCTGTGACAGTGACTCCAGAACCTTCTCTATCTCTTCCTTTTCCCTTATTGCCAGTTCTCTTAATTCATTGTTAAGTCTTACAACCGCCATGGGCTCAATGAATACTGTGGAACCGCTCGATGACTGATCGTGGATCATGCCGGCGAAGCTGTTCTTGTATTCGGATTTTACGGGAATGCAGTACCTGCCGTCCCTCATGGTTATCAGGTTATCCTGAAGTATTATCTTATTGTCCTGCGAATTTATTATGGAATTAAGCTGGTCTCTTATCTTATCGTTTGTCGACTTTATGCTGCGCCTTACGCTTTTAAGTCCGGGACTTGCATCATCCGCCATTTCATCCTCGCTCAACAGGCAGCGGAGTATCTCCCTGTTTATGCTCTTTAACGGTTCAATAAGCCTGAAACGCTCCGATAAAGCATCAGCCTCAACGCCTTCCTCCTGTTGCCCGTAGCTTTTTATATGCTCCGAAGCGGTAAGGACCGAGCTTATGTGCATAAGCTCACCCATCCCGAGAGTAGACCTTATCTCAAGCCTCTTTATTGAACCCCGGATATCATGAATACCGGAAAACGAAAGACTTCCCTTTCTGTAAATACGATTAAGTGCCGAGGCTGTTTCTTCCTGAAGCGTCCTTATCTCCTCGGTGTCGGATAAAGGCACCAGCGCCCTGCACTTTTCTTTTCCCAGCTGTGAGCCGGCAAGCTTCTCCAGCTTCTCGATTACTTTTGTATATTCAAGTGTTTTTAATGCTTTTTCATTCATATCATTTTCCAAGTAAGCCTGTGCAGCTGCCCGACCGGATTCAGTTCACTAAACCCGTTCTGCCTTAAGGCTTCATAAAGTATCACCGCAACGGAATTACCGAGATTAAGGGATCTGATGTCTCCGACCATCGGTATCCTTATGCAGGTTTCTTCATTATCGACAAGTATCTCCTCGGGAATCCCTGCGCTTTCCTTTCCGAACATTATAAAATCATCGGGTCCGAATTTAACTTCGGAATATGTCTGATGTGCCTTTGTTGTTGCGAAAAACACCTTCGCCCCGGGATTTTTACGGCAGAAATCCTCATAATCCTCATATATATGGTATTCAAGCTTTGGCCAGTAATCAAGGCCCGCTCTTTTCAAATGTTTGTCATCTATTACAAAACCAAGCGGTTTAATGAGATGCAGAACCGAACCGGTAGCCACACAGGTTCTTCCTATATTCCCCGTATTTTCCGGGATTTCCGGCTCATGCAATACTATGTTCATGGCATTTCTCTCCTCTTTATGATCGTCACATTTCCAAATCCGTGACAAGGAAATTTTTAATACGGACTTTACAAAATGAGCCGGTAATGGTAAACTAAAAGAACCAAATCACAGAAAGGAATGATAGCGTATGGCAGTAATAAGTATAAACGAAAACAATTTTGAAGAAATAAAGAACAGTTCCAAGACGGTTCTTATCGATTTCTTTGCAGACTGGTGCGGTCCCTGCAAGATGGTTTCTCCCATCGTTGACAAGATCGCCGAAGAACACCCCGAATACATCGTCGGAAAGGTTAATGTTGATGATGAACCCGATCTGGCAGAAAGCTACGGAGTCATGAGCATCCCCACCCTCGTAGTCCTTAAGGGAGGCGAAGTTGCAAAGAAATCCGTAGGCGTTCAGCCAAAGGAAGCAATCCTCGAAATGCTTAAATAAGATTTAAGCTTTTACCTTCCTGACAAATCTTTCTATACGTTCCAAAGCCTGTTTGATCTTTTCGATCGAATAAGCGTAGGATATCCTTAAATAACCCTCGCCGCTGTCTCCGAACGCGGTACCGGGTACCACTGCGATCTTTTCCTCCTGTAAGAGTCTGGTTGCGAACTCTTCGGATGTCATTCCCGTGCTCTTTATGCACGGAAATACATAGAATGCACCCCTTGCTTCAAAGCATTCGAGTCCGATCCGCCTCAGCTCATGCAGGAGGAATCTTCTTCTCTGATCATAAGCTTCAGCCATCATTTCCACATCCGAATCTCCGTTCTTCAGAGCCTCTACGGCAGCATACTGGCTGTTAGTGGGTGCGCACATGATGGAAAACTGATGCAGTTTTGTCATCTGCTTTATTATTTCTGCGGGACCTGCCGCATATCCGAGCCTCCAGCCCGTCATTGCGTAAGATTTCGAGAATCCGTTAATAACTATGGTCCTTTCCTTCATCCCGGGCAGGGATGCTATCGATGTATGCTTTTCCCCGTAAGTAAGCTCTGCATATATCTCGTCGGATAAAACGAACAGATCTTTCTCCTTTATTATGTCTATGATCTTCTCAAGCTCGTCCTTTGACATTACCGAACCTGTAGGGTTGTTCGGGAACGGGAGAATGAGTACCTTTGTCTTATCGGTACAAGCCTCTTCTATCTGCTTTGACGTCAGCTTAAACTCGTCCTCGGCCTTAAGCTCGATGATGACCGGTTTTCCGCCTGCCATTATGATACAGGGCTCGTAGGATACGTAGCTGGGCTGCGGGAGAAGTACCTCATCGCCCGGTTCAAGCATTACGCGTAGTGCTATATCTATTGCCTCACTCCCGCCGATGGTAACCAGCGTCTCGGATTTCCAGTCATAAGTAAGATCGAATCTCCTGTGCAAATATCTGCATATTTCCTCTCGCAGTTCCTTTATTCCCGAGTTCGAAGTATAATACGTTCTTCCCTTCTCCAAGGAATATATTCCTTCCTCCCTTATATGCCAGGGAGTATCAAAATCGGGCTCGCCCACGCCCAGGGAGATTGCATCCTTCATCTCCGAGACTATATCAAAAAACTTTCTTATCCCGGAGGGTTTTATCTCCGTGATCGTTTTATTTAAAGGGTTTCTCATTTTTGCCTCTCATTTAAAAAAATTTTTATAAGGTAATGAAATGCCTTACCATTTCATCACCCGGCATCAGTAAGACATACTGATCCTGGGGTCATCGCTTTCAAACTGCATGATAAGTCCCTGGTCTTTATATTTCTTTAATACAAAATGTGTAGCCGTGCTCAGGATGGACTCCATCGGAGCAAGCTTTTCAAATACGAAACGTGATACCTCACGCATGCTCTTTCCCCTGATTATAACGGTAAGATCAAAGCCTCCAGACATAAGATATACCGATTCGACTTCATCGAATTTGTAGATTCTTTCAGCTATCTTATCAAAACCCTGTCCTCTCTGCGGAGTTACCTTTACCTCAATAAGTGCGGTAACCTTTTCCTCTGATACCTTATCCCAGTCAATAAGCGTAGGATAGCCGCAGATGATCTTATCCGCCTCCATCTCAGCTATCGCGGCCGTTATCTCTTCCTTGCTGCTTCCAAGCATGATCGCCAGTTCGTCAATGTCAATCTTGGCGTTCTTCGCCAGTGCCCTTAAGATTTTTTCCTTTAATTCCTTCATCATATGCTCCTCATTTCTCTATTCTGCCTGTTTTGTCAGATACCTGACCGTATTTCCGACAACAACCCTTGCATTTTCAGAGGTAGTATATCCGATTATGCCGGCTCTTATGCCCATATCGGCCAATTTCTCCAAAAGTGCTCCCGGGTACAATGTGATAATAAGCATGCATCCCGTACTGTCAGATTCATACGGATTTATATCCTCATGATCGCAGAGCTCAATTGCGGCCTGATGTATGTTTATTGCAAACAGATCCGCCTTCAGCCCGCAGTCGTTTTCTTCTCCCAGCTTCCAAAGTGCTTCAAAAACGCCTCCCCTGCCGCAGGCAACCGATCCTTCAACGAGTCCCGTTTCCGCATCAGAAAAAAGCATCCCTGTTTTACTGCCCGAAAGCAAAAGCTCCCCAAGCTCCTTTTCCGCCTTTTCCAGATAACCGAAAGGATATCTTTTTAAAAGCTGTTCTCTCTTATCCTGTATTATGTCAAGCGCCGCTTTTGACGCGGCTGCTCCGGTCATGATTATGCAGTATTCTTTTTTCCCAGACATAAATATTATTTGAATTATCCTTCTTGCTATGATATACTTACTTACAGAAAAAGGCAATCAGACCAGTGACGCCACAACTCCGGCAACAAGTGCAAGGACAAGCACTATAACAATAACAAGTGTAAAGGTTCTTCTGGTTTTTTTGCTGTAAAGGTTCATATCAATTTCTCCATTCTGTAATATATATTTGGCACTTTTCTGCAGAATATGCTCCGGCAGTTAAAAGTGCGGAAAGGCTATTATGAAAATACCTGTATTCGGTCTTGTAATGATCTTTGTAATATGGCTCACATATGAGTTAAAAAAACATACAAAGCAAGACAAGAAGGTCAGTCAGGATTTCTGGGAGCGCGAGCGTCAGTCAGGCTTTATCCCAAGGAAAAACACTTCGGACATACAGTATATAACCGTAACCGAAAGCTTTCTCCCCGAAGAACGCGGCGAAGATGACGGCGAGCTCAACGTTCTCTGTAACAGGATCCTGAGCTTTCAGGATAAAAAGATTGCCGATCTTTCCTCCATGACCAACACTGAGCTGAAAGAGAGATACGGTACCGCCAATTTCACTTCACTTTCAGAGGTCGATTCCAATTATACATCACTCGTGCCATTGCTCGGCAGATTGTGCGAGCTGCTTTATGACGAAGGCCGCCTGGCGGAAGCGGAAAACGCAGCCCTGTTCTGTGTCAGCTCGGGTGTCATGACCTATCCGGTGCTTTTTACTCTCGGAAATATCTATTACATGATAAACGATAGAGATAAGCTGGATGCACTTATCTCAAGCGCCGAGAATACGCCTTCGTGTCAGGAACGTACAGTTAAAATGCTTAAGGAGCTATGCCTTAAGCTGCAGGATTAAGCTTTCCTGCCCGGACACAGCTCGCTAAGGCCGCAGGTCTCGCACTTTGGTCTTCCGGAAATACATACGTTCCTTCCGTGATCTATCAGCTGAAGATTCAGTCTCAGCCAGTGTTCCTTTGGTATGACTTTCATAAGCTCAAACTCCGCTTTTACCGCGTCGTCCGTATCTGTCAGTCCCAAAAGGCGCGAAATCCTTTTTACATGCGTATCCACCACTATGCTGTCATCGTTGTATATATGGCAGCGTATCACATTTGCGGTTTTTCTCCCCACTCCGGGAAGGCTGGTCAGATCTTCCAGCTTTGCGGGAACCACCCCGTTAAACTTCGTAAGCAGGACAGCCGCACATTCTTTAATGTGTTTCGCTTTTGCCCTGAAATACCCCGCAGGCCGTACCGTTTCCTCAAGCTCGGTTATGTCGGCGGAAGCAAAGGCCTCCAGAACGGGATATTTTTTAAACAGCTCTCTCGTGATAATATTCACTCTCGCATCCGTACACTGTGCGCTTAATATTGTCGCAAACAGGAGCTGCCAGTCGCTCTCGTACTCCAGATAACATTTTTCATCCGGATAAAGCTCGTCAAGCTTTCCCAGGATAGCTGTGATACGCTCTTTTTTTCTCAAATCTCTTCTCCGCTGATAAATTTTTACATTTTATGTAAGATATGACGGCAGGTTCTTCATCAGAACTCCGGAATGCGGCTTAAGCCTAATCGTGATCACACCCTTTTCCGGCCTGTAAAGAATGGCGGACAGAGTATATCCCTCATCACTTGTTTCTATAAGCCTTACCATTGTCTCCTGATCGATCGAGCCCAGCTCCCAAACCGGGATATCCAAGGTTTCCCACGTATCGTTATTGTTTATCGCAGTTACCAGCCTGTGTTCCCTGTCAAATCTTCCGTAACATATGATGCCGTGTCTTCCCGCAAGAAATTTCAACGATCCTGTCTTTAATGTCTCATAGTCCCTGTGTATATGTATAAGTTCTCGATGATAACGTATAAGATCATAATCCTCTCTGCCCCAAGGATATGTCCTTCTGCTGTCGGGATCCGTCCATCCGCAGACTCCCGCCTCATCTCCGTAATAAATCGTGGGAGCTCCCGGCCACGTCATCTGTATGAGCACAGCTTCCCTCATAACAGAAGGCCTTATGCCTTCAGATGCCGCAGCGCTTCCCGCCGTATTAAGCCTTCCGCATCTGCCGTTTGTCCTCGTCATGAAGCGTGAATGATCGTGATTTGAAAGTTCATTCATAGCCGTCTGCAGTGATTGACAGTTCATCCTCGACATATGGTAAAGCATGGCTCCGTAAAAAGCATCCTGATTATTGAGCAGATCCCCGCGATAATAATCGCTGTGTTTCTCAAGACCTGTCAGGAACCATGTCACAGGCTCCATGAAAGCCTCATAATTCATTATCGTATCCCACTCATCACCCTGAAGCCATTTCCATGAAGCCTCATAGTTTTCGGCAAGTATAAGTGCCTCCGGATTTGCATCCTTTACCTCCAGCCTGAACCGTTTCCAGAACTTATGGTTATATTCTTCCGAAAATCCTAAGTCCGCAGCCACATCAAGGCGCCAGCCATCGGCATAAAAAGGTGCCGAAACCCATTTTCTTCCGATGTCGATGATATAATCCTCCAGCTCCTTTGAGCCTTCGTAATTAAGCTTTGGCAGGGTTTTGTGTCCCCACCACCCGTCATAATCATCATTGTCCGGCCATTTATCGGAATAGAACTTAAAAAAGTTCCTGTACGGACTGTCGGCACTTAAATATGCTCCGGGCTTATAGCCTCTTTCCGGTCCGTATATCTTCTGCTTATCCATCCACTTGTTAAAGGAGCCGCAATGGTTGAACACTCCGTCAAGGATAACCTTCATTCCTCTCCGGTGTACCTCGGTGACAAATTCGGCAAAGAACTTGTTGCTGGCTTCCAGATTCCTCTTATCCGTAACTCTGTTCCTGTAACGTTCCGCATAGACATTATCCGTTATATTGTCAGGGAGCAATTCCCCGTCATCATAAGGAATGACCGTGAAATGCGGATCTATATAATCGTAGTCCTGTATATCATACTTATGGTTTGACGGCGAAACAAAAAGCGGATTGAAATATATGACCTCAACTCCCAAATCCTGCAGGTAATCAAGCTTGTTACGCACACCCGTAAGATCTCCGCCGTAAAATCTTCTTATATCGTCATTTTCAGGTGAAGCATGCCAGTCATATACTCTTTCAATGTGCTTCCCAAGATATGCATATTCGTGGTTCAAAACCTCGTTCTGTCCGTTGCCGTTGCTGAAACGGTCGACGAATATCTGATACATCACGGCACCCTTTGCCCATTCGGGAGTCTTAAATCCGGGCATGATCTTAAAATTATAAGTGGGATCAAGCTCATCGGTAACACCCACCTGATTATAATAATAATACTTTTCACCGCTCCAGATCAGGAAATAATACTCTATCGTATCTTCACCTGTGACCAGAGAGGCCTCAAAATAATCAAAAAGATGGTCCGATTCCGCAAGAGTCATCTGTATACGGGTATCTCCCGCAACCAGAACCGTCGCAAAAACATTTCCGCGGGCAGTCCTGAGCCTAAGCCTTACCTCTTCTCCTATTCCCGGTTCGGGTGGGATACGATACGCTCCCGTACCATCAGAAAAAACAGCACGCCGGATAAACTCACGCACCATATATTCGGTATTTGAGCCTGCCATGCTCTCCACCGGTGCATAATTCTGTTCAGTTTGAACCTTGTGCCCAAATTCCATGATAGTCCCGCCGCTTTATTGCGGCATCTCCTCTAAAATTTGTTTTTGGCCGGATCCGGTCATGTTTTTAAAAGATATCTTTCAATCCCAGTTTACATTGGCTTTCCCATACAGATAATCAACAGCTCTGTTCTCAAATACAGCGTCTATTGCAAAGCGCTTACCGAGCTTTTCCTCATATGCGTCGATCAGTTCCTGCTTGTTCGAATACCCAAGCTCTGCAGCCAGCTTTTGGTATTCAGTACCCAGAGAGCTTTCATCAAGTGTCCACTTCTCTAAATATGATATATTGGCTACAACCGCGAATTTTGCGGTCATATATCTGTAATAAGCCTGTTTGTCGGTAAAACCTGCCTTTAAGCTAACCGCATCTATACCGCCGTTCTTTGCGGCATATTCATCAACATATCTTTTAACCGCTTCTGTCGCTTCCGTATCAAAACCCGAAATTGCGAAAGACTTTACAAACTCATCAAACAGAGCCTGCTTTACCTCTTTTTCGGTAGGTGCGGGGATGCTTTCCGGAAGCTTTGCGAATTCCCGGTTATATATCTGCTCTTCACATTCTTTTATGGACGCATAGCCAAGCTTCTCGACTATGAACTTCTCGGACCACTCCGGCTTGTAATCTTTATCAATTGCGGTAACGGTTATCCTGAATGTTCCGCTGTAACCGGCAAACGAACCGTATCTGTCGTCAAGTGTAAGCTCAATGTCCCTTGACTGTCCTACCTGCATGCCGAGCAGCTTATCGTCTATGCCCGCTCCGTATTCATACTTACCGACAGTGGCTGTATTCCCTTTATAAGAATAACTTTCAAGAACGATCGGACCCAGCATTGCGGCCGCGTCAAACACTATGCGGTCTCCCATCTCGATTCCAGGATTTACAGATGAAGCGTATCCGGCAAGGAAATCCGCCTTTGCCTTTTCCATATCAACTTCATGTATCTCAGGTCTTCTGAAATGATCGTAAACCTTGTAGCTTAAGTTTGTGCTGTTTAAGGACGAATTGTTCAGAATGTCCCATGAATATACATATTTTCCTTCTTCTTCGCGGGGTTTTTCCGAAAGATTGCCATAATCGTAAGAATCCTCTATGCCCAAAAGATCTTTCAGTTTTTGGAGGATCAACGGATCGGCGATCCCCGCCATTCCGCTCTTAACCGCCACCTTGGCTGCTTCAAGACCCATTCCGAAATTCTGAGACATGAGTTTGTCTATGAAAGTATCAAAACTTTCATCATCTATGGCCTCAATCTTTTCAACGATCTGACTTCCCAAACGCTGAAGGCTGATATAATCACTCTCATGAAGGGCAAACAGGTCTATCGTATTGGCCTCGGAAACATTAAGAGGCATCTCGGGCTTTCCTGTCTTCATGTGATTTTCAAAATGAAACTCTGCCGCATTTGATGTACCGTCATTTACAACGATGTTAAATTTAACATCAGAGCCGTTTCCGCCTTTATCGTTAAGGCTGCCCGATGCGGTGATCACATACCTGCTGCCACCCCTGAGTATCGATTCAATGAGTGCTCCGAGCTTTATCTTCATGCTAAAGCTTATCTTATCATCTTCCTTCTCGGTTTCGTTTAAAAGGGTAAGGATCTTAAGACTGTTAAGCGAAACATCCATTGCTAATCTGGATCTGTTCTCATCCTGTTCATCCTTAAGCTTCAAGCAGTCAAGCTTTATCTTTTTCTCATCATACGAAACCTTGACCGAACCTCCGAGGATGTCTCCGAAATCGTCGGAATACAGCTTTATCTCAAGAGAGATTGCCTTATCCTTTAAGGAAGTGTCCAGTTTTTCAATAATGCTGTCAAAATACTTATCCACCGTTTCGGGTGTAATCTTTCCGCCCGATTTAAGAACCGTTGACGAATAGGCCGTTACCGTAGATCTGATTTCCTGTATATATTTTTTAATGATATCGATACAGTCTTTTTTCGAGAACTTAAAAGTGAAAACATTAAGCTCCCTGTCAAGTTCGTTTACGGAAATAAGATTTTTCTTTTCCAGCTCAACTTCCTCAACCTTGTCATAGATGATATGTATCAGTTCATTGAGTTTTTCTTCATCAAAATCGCTGCATATCTTCTGTATGCT
>JAEEVO010000155.1 GCA_016290905.1 Lachnospiraceae bacterium
CCATGTCCTTTGCGTGCAGTTCATCAGATACAGTCTGAATACGCCGACTCCGTTAATATCATCTTTATTCAGGTCAATTACTGTTTCTTCGGATGTGAATTCAAGAAAATCCTGCATTTTCCATACCCTCCGTCAATGCCAATACTTCCCTTTGTCCGGATAACTCAGGAATCTTGTCCGGATGTTACAAGGATCATAATTTACCCGGGGAATATCTCTGTCAGGATTTTCGTAACTTTCCCACCGGTTATATCCGCATATGTTCCCTTCATATCTTCTCTTTCGACCGTGACAAGCTTTGACTCATCTGCTCCCGCCGACGCACTCTTATACGCCTTATCATAGTCGGATTTCGAGCATTCCTCGTTGTTCACATAATAAGCGAACTTATCCTCCCAGTTATAGCCCTGGGAAAAAAAGTCACTTTTGCTCACTTTATGATTTTTATCGATTAAAGAGAACCTGAGGCCGCCGATCCCATGTCCGAAATAATAGTCATAGATCATGCTCAGGCGCTCATAATACATAAACCCGCCGTTTTCTCCGAAGCTTTCCCCGAGATCTGTCGCCTTCTTTTTCTCAGCATCATAGAAGAACAGCCTCACTCCACTCGCGTGCGCACTGCCCTCAGAAACAGCAAGTTCAGGGATATCATCACCATCGATAAACACCAGAGTGTACTTTATGCCTTCGGGATAATAAGCACTTTCGCTCCTTGAATAATCTTTTAAGGCCTGCTCATAGGCTTTATAAACATCCTTTATCTTGGACGAATTCCCGCTGCCGGAGGCTGCGAGGACGCTTATCTTATACTTCAGAGTCTTACCCTCATCAGTTCCGACATACAGATTTGCGGTTCCCTTCTTGTTTCCGGTCACGGTCAGCGTGTTACCGCTGCGGCTCACGGAAATCTTTCCGCTACCAGGCTTAATTTCTGTGATCTTCGACGAAGCAGGAACCGTTATACTGATGGTTTTGCCTTTTGTCACGGAGAACTTTCCGGAGTTCAAAACGGGCTTCTTTACAAAGACACGGTAGGTCAGTTCATCGGTACTGTTTGCGTTTGATACGATAATCTTCGTGTATCCCACACCGACCGCTCTTACAACGCCTATATCATTAACTGTTGCTACAGTCTCATCCTGCGAAGTAAACAGCCACTTTCCATCAGGAATGTCTTTTAATTGTTTCTCCGAATACAGATCAATCAGATTATGGCGCCGTACACTCTCAACCAGTTTATCCTTGGCATCCAAAACGTTGGTGCACAGATCAACGAGCTTTCTCTTTACAGTAGAAAGTTTCGAATACTCCTCGAAGAACTCCCTAAGACGGTCAGGGTAATCCTCCGAATCCTCGTTGAGTGCTTCATAAAGCTTCACGACCTTAGCCACATCCTTGGCAAGCTTCCCCCCTGTCTTAAACACCGACACAAGCTTGTCATAAGCCTTTTGAAGGATATTGCCGAGTTTGAAAGTCTTCTTGTCAGACTCTATCGTCTCTTCGATCAAGGACTCGAGAGAACTCTTCTCTGCCGCCTGAACCTGTACGGTCATCGGATGCATAAAGGAACACATAATATATATTATAATTGCAATAGCCATAAGTCGGCCAACATGCCCTTTTACGCTTTTTGCTTTGTTTTTTGACATCGTGACACCTCTCAATCTGTCATTCAACTATTTCAAGCTTACAACTTCCTTGGTGATACACGTAAATCCTTGCCGAATAGTATTCCTCCGGACTAACCCCATCCACTCCGTGTACATGTTGCCAAAGATTAAACTGCCTTAATTCTTCAACACTGCTCCATTTCAAATGCAAATCTTTAACAGGAACAACCGTTACAAGCTGGTTGGTGGAAGGCAGAACATAAAAATCGCCTATCGATTTGGAGACGTTTTCAAGATGATCATTACGCAAGATAACATTTGCACCGAACAACCCCTCCTCATTTGTCAAAACAAACATCGGAAAGCGTTCCTTGGTGTCATCTTCATTATTTAATATCCCGATACGTTTCTCGTCTGCAAAATCTTTGATTGATACTGCGTCTCTCGGTATTATGTTTTTGATTGAGTCATCGAAAAGGACATCCTCGGTTACACCTGATCCATCGATCCAATCGTTCGTTACAGTCACCGACACTTCTTTATTAAAATAACAATAAACGATAGCAAAATCCAGATATTTTCTATACGGAACCTTTGCAAGAAAGCTCTCATATGCCCACGGTGCTAAGAACCGTGGTGTTATGAAACCCTTTATTTCTTCATAGGGCTTTTCCTTTAACGAGCATATGGTTGCGTCAGTTCTTTTTTCCTCTTCGGATATGATCTTAATACAAAGCGCTTTCATCGATTCCGGATCAAGTCGATCGTCAAACATGCTTTTATACATATTCTTGACTTCCCTGATCCATAGAGCAGGATTATCCGGGTTAAAAGGATCATTCACAAGTCTCACACCGAATTCTTTTTCATCCCGTTCGTTTTTTCTGCTACATGGGAACGATATAATTCCGCTTTTCTTTAGTTTTTCTCTCAGTTCACTTAAAAAGATGCTTTCGTTATCGTAGTATTCTTTTGACTTTTTCATCATCCTACCTTTTACGCAGTGAAAACAAACACCACAACCGCATTTTTTCATTCTCCTCGGTTTATCGGTTGCTTATTTGTATACCTTCTTGTGGATATGACCTCTTCAACGGTGTTATCTTCTTCTGCAGAATTGATCAACCTTTGTACCGGAGCTGTAATCTCCCATAGCTTTGTCAATTCATCATCACGCGCATTGAATAACTCTGCGATAATAAGCTTGTTACCGTCAACATAATAAAACAGATAGTATCCCAGCCCGGCATAGTAGTATCTAAAGCCGATATTGATGTCATATAAATCTGCCAAAGGTGTTCCGGCATTGGGATTATCTGCCAGTCGTCGTGCGGCTCTTATGATCTTCCAGATATATATCGGTTCTGATTCTTCTCCGTGCCCGGCGATATATCTTCTCGCTATGGCATGAAGCTTTTCGCTGACTGTTTGGGAATACTCGTATTCTAATTCCATATTACATCCCCAACTCCTTTTCAAGTTTTTCGGCACTTATGCCTCCGGCTTCACTCACAGATGCTCTGGCATCTGTCAATTTAGCCATGAGGTTGAGCACTGCCTTTTGCTTGTCTAAATCCTCAAGCTCTCTCATGTCGACCATCGCGCACTTTCCCACTCCGTTTTTAGTCAAATAAACCCGGTTTCCATATGACACACTGTTGACTATTCCTGAGTAGTAATTCTTTAAATCTGAAACTGGATATATAGCCGGCATTCTAACCTCCAATGATTATGTATGTATAGTTTCTACGACATGCAACATTATATCACCAAAAAATTCAGGGTGCAATATGACCCCTATGTTTAGAGGCGAATATCTAAATACAAGCACTAATCACTGAC
>JAEEVO010000156.1 GCA_016290905.1 Lachnospiraceae bacterium
CCTTTTTCGCAGTAACGGCAGGATAATAAGAAGCAGCACATAATATATGCTCAGGATAAACATAACATCGATCAGAAGTGCCGCAAAACGGATACCACCGTCCTTTATTCCGAAAGTAATAACATATACGGCCAGAAAAACCAGCAATATCCAGAACAATACAGTCGGAGGCAATAAAACAAACGTCTCCGTCCCCCTGTCCTTCCCCGACAGGCTCCTCGAATAATTCGGTATTCCGTGCTCCCAGCGCCATGCCCTGCGAAAAGAATAACCCAACACACCTGAAAGAACCAATCCCCAGATAATACGGAACCAGATCATAGGCTGCCCTCCTCCAACATAGTACGCAGCGTCTCGATCTCCTCTTTCTTAATACCGCTGTCACAGAGCGAAACAGCGAATTCCGACAATGATCCGCCAAAAAGACGATCCAGCATCCTGCGGCTCTCACCTGACAGATAATCCTTCCGTGAAATAAGCGGCGTATAGAGGTTTTTGCGGCCCTGCTGCTCCACCCGTAGGAAGCCGCGGTCGCATAATCTGGTAAGATATGTGAGAATGGTACTCGGAGCCAGCTGCTTTTGTTCCTTCAGCTTATCTTCGATGGTACTGCGGGCAACGGGAGGCTCGCACTGCCAGACGATCTGCATGATCTCAAGCTCTGCATCCGGTAAAGAGCATGTATTATTCATGACCCACCTCATTTCTACAAATGTCGCGATAGTTATATTCTACAAATGTCGCGATAAGCTGTCAAGAGGTTGTTGAGCATCTGATAACAATCAAAGATTTGAAGATTTCATCGGGGGGGACTGGTTCAAGTCCAGTCCCCTGCGTTTTTATTAGCTGCCAACTGTCCAAGCCCAGTCTCCCGGGACTTGAACTCGAGCGCTTTCGTTTTCGAAAGCGCGGGACCGTAGTAAAAAGTGTGCATGCTTCACGCACACTTTTTACGTAGGCAGCGACACGGGCGCCGGTTCTGCGTCCGGTTCCCGGCGAAGCCGCCGACTTGAACCCAAGAAGCCTTCGTTTACGAAGGCTTCAAGCCCGTATCGGAATCTGACATGCTTCAAGGCAGATTCCGCGTAGGGAGCGACACGGACGCCGGTTCTGCGTCCAGTTGCCGGCGAATGCCGGCACTGGACTTGAAGTAAAGGCGTCTCCGAACCCCCAATAAAATCAAGGGTTTGAGACGCCGCAAATTCAAAGTTTACCAAAAGTTTACCAAAGAAAATTCTAAAGAAAGGAAAGACCGGAGGCCGCCTCTGGTTGTTCTGACCAAAAACTTACCGGATCCTTTTTCTGCAAAATGATATGCTTCTTGCATGGTAAGTAAGCAATCAGGTTCTTACTCTCTCAACATATTTATTCAGCAGTTCAGAGATTCATACAGATCTATCCCTGTCCTGGAGATTATGAAGGATGCGACGCACTTCCATAGTCTTCTTTTTAGGGCTGTCCGGGATAACCACATAGTAAATGATATAATTCTTCACATATATCCGATAATACGGATACTTACGTTCCTTCTTTGAATGATACGGTTCAAATGCTTCCGCATTAGGCAGTCTTCCCCAAATAGCAGCCTCAACATCTTTTAACAACTCATTTGCCGCCGACTTATTGCATAGAACATCCGAAATATACATTACTTGCGATTCCAGATCATCATAGAATAATGGCAGATAACTCAGGGAGTATTCGATATCACTCATTTATCTGTCTCCTTAATCGACCGAAAACATCTTCGTGGTTTAACCTGGTCGCATTTGCCTCAGCATATTCATCAGCCTCGTCCAATGCCTGTTCGACATTTTGTGTCAATCTGGAATACGCATCAATACTCATAACAACCATAGAACCGTATCCATTCTTAGTCAGAAAAACAGGCTCTCCACCATTAACAACTTTTTCTATATCAGTAAATTTGTTCCTTAAATCTGAGATAGGTCTGATAGCTATCATATATACCTCCTTGCGCGTCGTGTTCCTATCATTAATTTATCATAATTATGATAAGGCGTCAACTTCTGTTTTCCTACACTGGCATTCCGATACACCTACATTGCGCCTTGCAATAGTCATGTGAACTACTCCGACTTATAGAAGTCGGAGTAGTTCACACAAATGCAATCCATCGTAGCGAGAATCGTGCAAACACTGCAAAATGCTATTTCATACTTTCAAAGAGTACGTCCATATCGACTTCACTTTTTACAAGAAAGCAATCGACACGTCTCTTAACATAATGCGAATCCCTTATATAGAGAATCTTATCGGTAAGTGTTGCGTATCTTCCGTCAGACAATGAAAAAGTGATCCGTCTGCTTCCTTTATCGTCCGCGTACTCACGCAATCCCGCTACGTGTTCCAGTTCGATCTCATCAAGTTTTTCGCGGAATCCGGAAGTATCACATAAAACCGGTTCATAAGTCTGTGAATCATAGACCCTTGTGATCTTCACATCGTCAGACAGCACCAAAGAAGAAAAATTTCCCTTTGCATCACACATTGATATGAGACCGAAGCACATCACACTCGTAAAGAGCGCGATCATCAGCAGTACAGTACCCAGCGGGCGCCTTTGAGGCTCAATTATGCTTTTCATGCGGTATCTGAGTGTTCCCGCGGCAGCTGAAAGGCATGTAGTGCAGCCCCGCCCCAGTGCCGCGTTATCCAGCAAAAGGTGTGCATACACCTTTCTCTCCCCTTCATTCATTCCGTCCGTAACTATCTCATCACAGCTTCGTTCCAGATCCTGCGCTGCCTTTTTTGCGGCGATCCAGACAAGAGGATTAAACCAGCATAATGCTTTGCAAAGACAAAGGAAAACCTTGGTATCTACGTCACACCTCTGAAGATGATGCAGTTCGTGGCGAAAGATTATGGACAGCTCCGCCGTTGTGAATTCGCGTCTTGGCAATACTGTACAGCGGCTGCGCTTTGTGCGGCCCATTGAAAACGGTGCCGGTACATCCCCACGTAAAAGCCTGACATGTCGCTTATAATCAAGTACTTCCTGCTCTTGCTCCCAGATGGCGAGTATTTCCGCATCATTTTCTTCCGAAGAATGCTTTTTTACATATGAGCAAAAAGTCAGATGCGAGAAAAGATAATATCCTCCCACGATGATAAAACCGGCAAGCCATATACTTATAATCACCGGCAACACGCTGTGCGGAATGAAGATCGTTTTTACAGGAAGCGGAACCAACTCCATCAGAATATGTGCCTGCCAGCTCAGGAAGGCCGGAACAAGCCACAAAACGGCACACGCACGCGCACTGATCCTTTTTCGCAGTAACGGCAGGATAATAAGAAGCAGCACATAATATATGCTCAGGATAAACATAACATCGATCAGAAGTGCCGCAAAACGGATACCACCGTCCTTTATTCCGAAAGTAATAACATAT
>JAEEVO010000157.1 GCA_016290905.1 Lachnospiraceae bacterium
CTATCGAATTACCGTTTCAGCCTAACGTACATAATTTTCAAACCATTACCCCTTTCCCATTTTGAGATTGTTTTATCGCTGATACTAAGCTTATCTGCCAATTCCCGTTGAGTATATTTTTTTGCTTTTCTTTCTTCAGCAATAAATTTCCCTATCTTAATTTGGTCCATAGGTTCGTGTCCTTTCTGGTTTCATTGTATAATTTTCCACTGTTTATTTACACCCACGTAACGTAGAATATGGTGAGTTTTAGCGGTTTCTACGCTCCGTAGAGTTGTAATTTACTTAAGAAACTTCCAAGTTTCATTTTTGCTTTCCTCCCTAAACGTCGATTTGTCATCCCACATTGTATTCCAATTTAAACTGCCATCAATTTCCAGGATTTCTTAGTAGTTTTTTAGATTACTTGATCCGCTCAAGTAACCTTTCTGCAGATAATCGTATCCATGCAGTGATAGTGCAATACTCCGCTACTGTTATCTTCGAAGATCACTTCATCAATGCGTTCAACCTTCCAGTCAGCAAAATAAGTGAAAAGTTCGCCTGACTTCCACATTTTCTCTTCCATATCCCAATCTGGAGGTAATTCCAAAAACGGTTTCTCCACAAATACGTTGATATAAACGATTCCATTTTTCTTTGTGATCTTATTCAACTTATCAAAGAAACTTTTTTTGTTCTCCTCGAAAATATACTGAACAGTGCCCGTTGAATAGATTAAGTCAAACTGTTCATCTATGCTGAAGGTATTAATGTCATCAACATATGCATTAATATTAACGTTTCTCATCTCTGCCAAAGCAAGTGTCTTTCGGATGCCGTTCTCAGTCAGATCAAATGCAGTAACATCGTATCCCTTCTGAGCCATGTAAACAGCGTCTTTACCTTCACCGCAGCCTATGTCGAGAACCCTTTTATCAGAGGAAGGAGGACACAGTTCTATTAATTCTTCAAGAAAATGCCCGGGTTCCAAGCCCCAGTAATAAGTGTCTCCCTCATACCATTTCTCGTAATTTGTTCTTATGCTCATTTATTCACCCTCATAAACATAAAACGGTAATACTCCAGTATATTCCGAAATAACTTACTACTCTTTCTTTAAAGTAATCCAAGGCGCCCCATTTCTTCTCCATATAACTCCCGTTGAATTATCTTTGCTTCCTCGGAAAAAGAAATTGTATGCCAATAGTCCTTGACCGAAATTTCAATCACTTCAATCGGTTTCACGGGCGCTTTAGAAACCCATTGCCATTCATCAACAAGCTCAAATGATTCCGATGGTAGAACATATACATATCCCTTTCCACGCGGATTAATCGTGCCATAACGCAAATAACTATTGATACCGTCAGAGTCACGGGAAAGCTTTCCACCCGGTTCATCCGGATAAAACCGAAACGGCAACGCAAACGGTATTACTTCATCCATCGTCGCCGCTGCATAAATACCCATCTGCGATTCAGTCTCACATCGTCCATGCGCATGTTGCGGTGCAATAGTGTCAAACAAATACTGGCTGCCGTGGAATACAACCTTCGGTTTATCTTTCATGAGCCTGCCTCCTTACATATACCGATTTGTCATCGTCTATAAAACTGAAATTAAATCCTTGAAGCCACCCATGCAATGAGCACTGCCAAAACCGGAAATCCAATAACTGTAAATACCCACTTGCCGATCAGCGTTTTTCCGTAGATGTACGGCATCATTTCCTCTGTTCCGGGGATGATCCATGCCTTTGTTTTTTCGACCCAATACCAGTCAATAAACAATCTGTCGAATAGTCCTGAAATAAGATAGATCACTGTCATATGAATAGCAGCTGTCTTAAAATCCGATACACCATTCACAAAATAGACCATCATAGGTACCAGGAGAAGCTGTGGTATCATGAGAGCAGCAAATGTGATCCGTTTTCTCTTATTTATTGTTTTCCTTGTTGTAAGTCCCAGTTCTACTACCTTATCCTGTACTTCTTTTTCATAAAAGAAAACCATTCCAACCGGTCCATTTGCAATTCCTACTACGCAAATGATCAGAAGTACAAAGCACATTACGATTCCTTCCAATATGGCCAATGTCATTTATTATTTCCTCCCTTGTCAATAAAACTGTAATACAAAAGTATTTCTAATTCCGATGAACTACCACTCACATGCGGTACATGGTTCCTATGTAAATGGTATCTTGGTTTAGCGGTCGTGATAATTACTCCTTTCGGACCGAAACGGCTATCCGTACCCTCACGGCTGGTTCACGCAGCCTCTATCCGTTTGACCGGATTACGTTTTGGGTTCAGTTCGTGGAACCCTGACACTTCGGGATGGTTCAGAAAGCTAAAGTCTTCTCTGGTGATAAATGCATTGGGGTAAGCTTTCCTTAAAATGTTTGCGGCGCCGTTAAGATCTGCATTGATGACCGATCCATCATGGCATCTGTACAGGCCGCGACTGAAACGATGACCACCAAATACGGCATCATCGTCGTTGACACCATATACCGGGATCGGGTCGTTGTTGGTACAATCGGCCATGGAAGTATATGATTCCTCCTGCTCGATAACAGTGATCCCGGCAAGACAGGCTTTGTAGATGATCATCTCACGAAGCTGGAGCAGCGGCATCCCATAAAACATCTGGTTGGACATACGCCCGATATCCAGGTTCTGCTTCATCGCCTTGTTAACGCCAAGTACGATGGTTCCAACTTTGTGTGTGACACAATACCGTATAAGAGCCCTGCTGATCTTATGACACTGATCCTTTAGAAAACAGTCATGGTGTACGGAAAGGTTATTAAGTCTTTTCGTAGTCGGACAGTAATTCTTGTGTCCGTGCGTGACTTGAGAGACCAGATCGGCCCGACGCTTCGCAAAGAACTGGTTTTCGGCCATGACAGCACCGCCCTTGTACAGCTTTGAAGTTCCGTCCGTACATACAATGGCTGCGATGTTGTGTGATCCAAAATCAACTCCGGCGATATTCGGGTGATCCGGCTTCCTGATCATATGGTTGATGGAAAACGTTAATGTCAGCATATACCGACCATAGTATGGTTTTACCTTACACTCGGCCAGCCTTGCGTCAGAAGGAATATTCCCGATATCAAAGCGGTAGCCCTTCATCAGAGGCAGCTTTAGCCACGCATTTTGCTTGCCATAATTGATAACGGCGTCCTGATTCGAGATGGTATATGTGATATGACTGCCGGTTTTTTTATAGTCAGGCATTTTCGGTCTTCCCAGATATTTATCCGGATGAAGCTTAAAGTCCTTTATGGCTTTAAGCCAGTTGGAAAAATCCGTACATGCTTGTTTCACGA
>JAEEVO010000006.1 GCA_016290905.1 Lachnospiraceae bacterium
AACACCGATGCTCACACATTCGGCATCTGCTGCTATACCTCCGTTTCCGGGGAGGCAGTAGATTTTGGAAACTAAAGGACTCTTCTTTATAGCTTTAATTATGGCGTGCTCTCTGCCGCCTGAGCCGATAACGGCTACGGTCTGCTGTGACATATTTTTTCTCCTCTCAACCATGAAGTCCTTTGGACTGACGTATCATATCCTCTACTACTATGTCATATATCTCACCGATGGAAGCACAATATTCCAAAAGCTTCCAGGGCTCATTTGTATGAAAATGTACCTTTATCAGGTCTTCGTCACCTACCGCCAAGAGACAGTCGCCTACTAAATTTGCGGTGATGTAATCTGTGATAACGTCCTCATCCAGGTCATGTCCTTCGATGAGAAGCTGTGTGTCGTAACGAAATTCGATTTTTTCTGCCATAATTATTTCCTTTCTTTGTCACACCAATATGATCATGCCTGCAAAGCTAAATCTTTATATAGTCCGTATTTCTTCCCGATAGAATATACAAACTCTTCGCTGGCAATCATTTGCTGTATTTCTTCATCTGAAGCCCATTTGACATCTACCGTCTCTGTCGGCTGTAAAACGATATCTTTGATATCAATATCCTTTTTCAAAACATAGATATCCTGAAAATAGTTTTTATGGGCATAAGTAGCGATAAGCTTTAATTCATCCTCGGTTGCAGATATTCCTGTTTCTTCAAAAAGCTCACGGACAGCTGATTTCGCAGTTATTTCTCCTGCAAGAGTCCCACCACCTGTAAACTCCCACTGATTACCGGCTTTTTTATCTGGATGTCTTTTTGTAGTCAGGAACTTTCCTTCCGAATTAACAACCCAGACCTCACAGCATACGTAATACTCTCCGTCCTCGAACTTATCTCCCCTAAGATGAGTCCGTCCGAGGGGTTTTCTTTCCGAATCATATAAATCCCAATACTCCATTCATTTTCTTGTATGCTGCATTTAGAAGCAGATACATCTCCTTTCCTTTCTTTTTTGGGATGTGACAAAGAGAACCGTCCCCATTGTCACATCCGTCCTTCCTGTCACATATTAAACGTTAAGCACGCTCTCAACCGGTGCCTCGTAAATCCTGTCAAGTACGGGCTCAACAAAGTCTCTTAAGAACTCTTCAACCTGCGAAACGGAACGCCCGGTATACTTTGCAGGGTCGAGGTTGGAGCGGAGCTCTTCGTCGCTGAGCTTGAATGCAGGGTCTGCTGCGATACGGTCGATCAGGTCGCAGGGCTTACCCTCAAGTTTAACACCTGCAGCAGCAGCATGGGAGTGAACTCTGAGTCTTTCGTGGAGCTCCTGACGATCGCCGCCACGCTTAACAGACTCCATCATGATATTTTCGGTAGCCATGTAAGGCAGCTTCTCCATAACTCTGCGGGTGATGACCTTGTCATATACAACAAGTCCCGAAGAAATATTGATGTAGATATTTAAGATTGCGTCAACTGCCAAAAATGCCTCAGCCACACTGATCCTCTTGTTTGCCGAATCGTCCAGGGTTCTTTCAAACATCTGGGTTGCGGAAGTCATGGCAGGATTGAGCGAATCTATAATTACATATCTTGCCAGAGCATCGATACGCTCGCTTCTCATAGGATTTCTCTTATAAGGCATCGCTGATGAACCGATCTGGTTTTTCTCGAAAGGTTCCTCCATTTCTTCAAAGGACTGAAGAATTCTAAGATCCTGAGTAAACTTGTATGCGCTCTGTGCAAAACCTGAAAGAACATTAAGGAAGAACGAGTCAAGCTTTCTTGAATATGTCTGTCCGGAAACGGGCATACATGCTTCAAACCCAAGATCTGCTGCAATAAGTGCCTCAAGCTCCTTTACCTTAGCCTCATCGTTTTCAAAAAGCTCCATAAAACTTGCCTGTGTACCGGTGGTACCCTTTGAACCTAAGAGCTTTAATCTTCCCATCTGGAATTCAAGGTTTTCAACATCCATAAGGAGTTCATTGAGCCACAGAGTAGCACGCTTTCCTACTGTTGTTAACTGTGCGGGTTGAAGATGTGTATATGCTAAGCAAGGAAGCGCCTTATACTTTTCAGCAAACTCAGCCAAGTTCTTTATAACCTGACCTGCTTTTTTAAGAACAAGCTTTGAAGCCTCCCTAAGCACGATAACGTCTGTGTTGTCTGTAACATAGCATGAAGTAGCGCCTAAGTGGATGATGGGCTCAGCCTTCGGACACTGCTGTCCGTATGCGTATACGTGGGACATAACGTCGTGACGTACTATCTTTTCTCTTTCCTTAGCCACATCAAAGTTAATGTCTGTAGCATGTGCTTCAAGCTCGGCCACCTGCTCGTCCGTAATGTTAAGTCCTAATTTCTTCTCTGATTTTGCGAGCGAGATCCAAAGCTTTCTCCATGTACGGAATTTGAATTCCTCGCTAAAGATGTACTGCATATCATCGCTCGCATAACGTGTCGAAAGCGGGGATATGTACTTTGTCCTGTCCTCTGACATACTTACTCTCCTCTTCTGTATCTTTTATGTATAAATTTCCGATCAATGTTTACCAAAGAATTTATTCAACGATATTTTATCTACGGTTTCAGTGCCGTAGTCGTCATCCATTTTCCCTTCACAGATCTTTTTGGCAACAAGCTCTGCTGCCTGCGGCAGTATGATCCACTCTGCTTGCTCCATGACTCTCTTCTGTAAAACCTCAGGCGTATCCCCGTCAAGCACGTCTACTGCCTTCTGGAGTATGATCTTACCGCCGTCTGTTACCTCATTTACGAAATGCACTGTTGCGCCGGTAACCTTTACGCCGTATTTCAAAACCTCTTCATGTACGTGAAGACCGTAGAAGCCGTCTCCGCAGAACGAAGGTATGAGCGCAGGATGCACGTTTATGATCCTATCCGGATATTTCTTTACGAAATCTGCCGAAAGTACCAGCATGAAGCCCGCCAGGATTATCATCTCTATACGGTTGTCGTCCAGCGTTTTCTTAAGCACTGCTTCAAACGACGGCTTGTCAGGATATGCTTTTCTTTCGACAACAACCGACTTTATTCCTGCCTTCGCGGCACGCTCAAGGGCAAATACCCCGGGTTTGCTGGCTACCACCAATGCTATTTCGCCATGCGGGATCTTACCTGCTTTTTCAGCATCTATAAGTGCCTGCAGGTTTGTTCCGCCTCCGGAAACAAAAACTGCAATCCTAGTTTTGTTCATAAAATATCCTTTCTTTCTATCACAGCTTCGCCCTGATGCCGTTAAGCCGATATCATGCTTCATAGACATCTTCACTTCGCCGGTTAAGCATCTCAACCACTTCTTGGTAGAGATGATCCTCTCAATGGGAATCTTTTTTGATGCTTAGATCAGTTCAACCCCGTCAACGCCCTCTGCCAGCTCACCGATAACATATGCGTCAACATCGTTTGCCTTTAATGAAGCTATTGCCTTGTCGACATCCTCGGGAGCTACGATGACGCTCATACCGACGCCCATGTTGTAGGTATTGAACATATCATGCTCGTCAATCTTTCCTTCTTTTGCAAGGAGATTGAAGATGGGCAGTATCCTGACATCGGACTTCTTGATACGCGCACCCAGTCCCTTCTTGATACTTCTCGGTATATTCTCATAGAAACCGCCGCCGGTGATGTGTGAAATTCCCTTAACGGCTACCTGATCTATAAGTGCAAGTATCGGCTTTACATAAATCCTGGTAGGAGTGAGCAATGTCTCACCGAGTCCTCTGCCGCCGAGTTCTGCTATCGGAAGTGTCAGATTTGTATGTTCAATGTTAAATATCTTTCTTACCAGTGAAAAACCGTTCGAATGAACACCGGTTGAAGGAAGGGCGATCACTACATCTCCAGCCTTCTGGGTATCGGTGTTTATAACTTTTTCTTTATCAACGATACCTACAGAGAATCCTGCAAGATCATACTCATCCTCCGGCATAAGTCTGGGATGCTCGGCAGTCTCTCCGCCGATAAGCGCACAGCCGGCCTGAACACAGCCTTCAGCGACACCGGATACGATAGTCGCTATCTTTTCCGGGATATTCTTTCCGCATGCGATATAATCAAGGAAAAACATGGGACGCGCACCGCAGCAGATGATATCATTAACGCACATTGCCACGCAGTCGATACCCACGGTATCATGCTTGTCCATGAGAAATGCGATCTTGATCTTTGTTCCTACGCCATCGGTACCGCTGACCAGTACGGGCTCCTTCATACCGGCGAGTGACGGAACGAAAAGGCCTCCAAAGCCGCCGATATCCGGGGTACTCTCTGATGTTTTGGTCCTTGCGATGCTGCTCTTCATAAGCTCCACAGCCTTATAGCCTGCTGTGATATCAACACCGGCTGCCTTGTAGCTCTCGCTGAAACTGTTGTTCATGCTATTTACCTTCCTTTATGAATTTTGCAGGCATGGTATACATCGATGCCGTGTCTGCTCGACATCGACGAAAAACAGAAATTATGCCTTCTGTTTTTAATCTTTATTTGAGTCATCAATCAGATAAGCGTCCCTCTGATTGACAAAAACACCAAAAGTTGTCATGGGGTTAACCCATGGCAACTTCCGCATTTGCACTTAAAACCTTATCTGCATTGGCTTTACGTTCATTATCCAATTTTGCTGCAAGTCCCTCATCACACAACGAAAGTATCTCTATCGCAAGCAATGCTGCGTTCGACGCTCCGTCTATACCTACCGTTGCAACAGGTATTCCGGAAGGCATTTGCACTGTCGAAAGAAGAGCATCCATACCCTGGAGAGAAGAGGCATTTATCGGGATCCCTATAACCGGTATGGTCGTGTTCGCCGCAATGGCTCCTGCCAGATGTGCGGCCATTCCCGCAGCGGCTATGATAACTCCGAATCCGTTTTGTCTTGCATTAACGGAAAACTCTCTTGCTTCTACAGGTGTCCTGTGTGCCGAATAAACATGTATTTCATAGGGAACTTCAAACCGCTTTAAAATATCAACCGCTTTCTCAAGCTTGGGAAGATCGCTCTTACTTCCCATAACAATCCCGACTTTCTTCATTTTAAACCTCTTCATATTAATATGTAAAAACTATTCCTGATCAAAACCGGCGCCGCCGACAATTCGCTCTGCCGTACAAAAGTCAATAGGCAAAACGGCGCATTGGGAAAAACACAAATCAATATTATCACAGCCACGCAGGAAATGTCAATTTATTTTTCTTTCTTAATTCTTATAAGCAAAATGTTACTTCTTCTCTGCTTCGTCTTTAAGATCTTCCTCTGTCAGCCTGTTAAAGGTCAAAACATACTCAGATTCGGTACCGTCTTCTCCGGTTGTTTTCACCGTGATGGTAATTATCTTGTTTTCAAAAGTGTAGGATGCTTCTTCGTTACCTATCTTCATTGTATGTTTTGCGGAATCGTAATTAACAAGTGAGACGCCTACATTGATTATATCAAGTTTTCCCATCCTGTTTCCTTCTATTGTGAGAGTGCTGAATCTCTTTTGGGGAGTAAACATATCCAGAGAATTTTGTATATCCTCTCTTCCTGAAACAGATATAAGCTTATATTTACCCGTAAACTCATCCACAGGTTTTCCCCACCAATCAATATCCTCAGGGAATACAGCTGTGATCTTTGCTGCTTCCTCATCCGTTATCCTGTCAAATATCAACCTGTGAGTTTCTGTTTCCAAACCATATCTTAACGTAATCTTTAATTGGTTATCTTCTAAAGTATATTTAAATATATCACCGTGAACATCCCATAACTCATTCTCATTCCATCTCAGTTCCGTTTTAGTATCACCCAGATAATAGAACGCACTGCCGTCTTCATTTATAACCATGGACCCCATGAAAACATTCTTTTCGGCAAGTTCTTTCTCCAGATCTTTGGTAATTTTCTCTTTTGAATCGATCTTATAGCTTGTAAGCTTATAATATCCGACTATTTCGTCTCCTCCGCAACCTGTTACAGAGAAAACAAGACACACCGCCAATAATACACATAATAGTTTTTTCATACTCTTTTGCCCTCTGTTTCTAACAACGTATCCTTGTTTTCCGGAACACAAAGCCCGATGTACCTGACAATCGGGCTGACAAAGAAATATTATCACAAAAATAATTTTTTTACAATATCAGAATTATTATTCTTCATAATCCATGCAGACACGGCTGGCGGTAAACGGTCTTACTTTTGTATTTGCCACTTCCACATGCTCCGGATGTACCGAATAACCCTTTAAAGACGCCTCATCCGTAAAAACCGAATCCAGCATGACATCACAGTTTGAAGATGGCAGGGGATTTACATTTACCTTTATATCAACAAGTCCGGGAATCTTTCCTTTAAGTCCTTCAAGTCCCTGTTTGATACCGGCTTTGATAGTACTCTTTTCCTCCGATGAATACTCTTCCTTCAGTTTCCAAAGAATCACATGTTTAACCATTTTTCTCTTCCTTCCTACTTTTTCTTTTTCCCGAAAAGCTTGAATCCACCCTTTTTCGAGTCTTCATTTGCATTGTTCTTTGCTTCTTCCTCAAGCTTAAACTGCTCATATTCCGCATCAAGATCAAAATCATCCGCGGTAAATCCGTGCCCATATGCGGGTGTGGACTTCTCAAGAGCCTCTCTTTCTTCCGGTGAAAGCCTGTTATAGTCTTCTTCCGACATTGTACTTACCTGTTTTGAGATTACGGGAGCGCTCTTTTTTGCCTTATTGTGGGAGCGTCTCGTGGTAAAAGTTACTCCCGGATTTTCCCCCGGACGGTTAACTCTGATAACGGGTGCCGGAGGTTTGGGCGGCTCAGGAAATTCATCTTCGGAAACCGTTTTCTCATTTTTTTTCGTATCGTCCTTCTTTTCAACGGCCTCCCTTTTCTTCTCTGCCTTCTTCGCTTCTTCCTCGGCCTTTGCTTCCGCTTCTTCTTCGGCTCTTGCCTCTGCCGCCTCTTCCCTGATCTCATTCAACAGCTTTAGGTAAGTATCGCGGTCATGAAGTTCTGCCAGCTGATTTTTTATCTGATCGCGGTTCTCCTTAAGAGCCGCCTGTTTATCATCAATCTGCGCAAGGAATCCGAGATATTGCTCTTTTATGCTTTTTGTAGTCTGTTCCATGGCTGCGGATATCTCATCCATCATTGTATCCGTATAGCTAAGAGTCGCTGCCTGTATATCCTCAGCGCTTATCTTAGCCTTTGCAATGATCTCGGAGGCTTCCCTTTCTGTTTCTATACGTGCTCTTTCCTTTGCGCGTGTAGTCGCCTCATATTGATCGAGCACCTCATACATTGCCTCATTCAATTCTTCCAGAAGCGTAAACATCTCCGCCTTTGACAGTATTACAAGATCCGGCGAGTTCTGATATGCTTCTCCTTTTGCAAATAAAATATGTATTCTCTTACAGATTTCCTCTACTCGGGTAGGCATGTCCGTTTTTTCCTTTCAGTAAAATGTCCGGTATCGCATCATATCTTAAAGCGGTATCCCGCGCCCCAGATGGTCTCGATATATTGGGGATTGCTCGTGCTTATCTCTATCTTTTCCCTGATCTTCTTTATATGTACCGTAACGGTAGCTATGTCTCCGATAAGGTCGGCGTCCCAGATCTCGCTGAATAGTTCTTCCTTGGAATATACCCTGTTCGGATGTTCCGCAAGGAAGGTCAGCAGGTCGAACTCCTTGGTCGTAAACTGCTTTTCCTCATCATTGATATAAACCCTGCGGGCGGTCTTGTCTATGCGCAGCCCTCTGATCTCAATGATCTCATTGGGCTTCCTGTCGCTCCCGACAAGCCTTTCATAGCGGCTCAAATGCGCCTTTACACGGGCAACAAGCTCACTGGGGCTGAAGGGCTTTGTCATATAGTCATCCGCTCCGAGACCTAAGCCCCGGATTTTATCGATATCGTCCTTTTTGGCTGAAACTATTATTATAGGAAGGTTTTTGCTTTCTCTTATATTCTTACAAATGTCAAACCCGTCCATCCCGGGGAGCATAAGATCAAGTATCATCAGGCTGAAATCCTCATTAAGCGCTCTTTTAAGCCCTGCTTCTCCGGTATTCTCGATAACCACTTCAAAATCCGAAAGCTCTAAGTAATCCTTTTCGAGCTCCGCGATCTCACTTTCATCTTCAATAATAAGTATTCTCTCCATATGTCATCCTTTCCTTATCAAATCTTAAATTATATAATCTTCTTTGTTCCTGTTAATCTTTCGGTAATCGGTATCCGTTATTCCTCCGAGCTCCAGCGAAGCATTCGGAGATCCCTCTTTGAGAAGCGTAAAGGAAATGCATGTACCCTTGCCCGGAGTACTTCTCACATCTATCGTTCCGTTATGATCCTCAATGATCTTCTTCGTGATGGCCAGTCCCAGTCCGCTGCCGCCCTTCTTTGAATTTCTCGAGGAATCGGCTCTGTAAAACCGGTCAAAGACATACGGGATATCCTTTTCTTCTATTCCGCTTCCGTTATCCTGTACACTTATCTTTACATAGTCATCATAATCCTCCGCAAGTATTACAATGGATCCGGACTCCTTGTCCATATATTTAACGGAATTCCCGATAAGGTTATTCATTACCCTTCTGAGCTGTTCCAGATCCGCTATGATCCTCTGCCCTTTTTGCAGCTTGCTTATGTAATCAAGCGTAACGTTCTTGACCTCGGTATCAAGGGACATCTCTTCAACACAGTCATTGAAAAAGTCGTCAGCGCAGAATATTTTAAAATTATAGGGGACGATATTCGAATCAATCTTTGAAAAGAAAGAAAGCTCGTCAACAAGCACCGTCATATCGGACGCCTTGTTATATATCGTCTTCATATACTTCTTCTGTTTCTCCGGTGTATCAGCAACTCCGTCAAGTATGCCTTCGGCATAACCCTTTATGGCAGTCAGGGGAGTCTTCAGATCGTGAGAGATATTACTGATAAGCTCAATGGTATCCTTTTCATACTGAAGCCTTGTATCTATCTGTTTTTTAAGCTGGATACGCATGTCTTCGAAATCTTCACAGAGCTGTTCAAGCTCGTCTGTCGACTCCGGTTCCGTAGGAAGCGTAAAGTCCAGATCTCCGTCCTTTATCTTATTTGTCGCCATTGTAAGCAGGTTAAGCGGACGGATAATGCTCCTGTAGAGCCAGATGATAAGTACCAGTCCTGTCGATGTTATGATCAGTATCAGCGTAATGACCGCCTGCAAGACCGTCAGCTGAACCATACCCTCCGGAAGAACTCCGAAATTTCCCTCATCAAGCATCTGCCTTGAGATAAAAACCAGAATACCTGTCATCACCATCGGGAATATAAGTAACAGAAGAAATGTAACTATCAGCCTTTTCTTTAAGCTCATATCGTTTCTCCTTAAAAACTAATGATAACATTATACTATTCAAAAAAAAAGTGTGCAATACGATAATTAACGTTTTTACACACTTTTAATATTTTTTTAATCCGAAATTCCGTTTACGGCCACAAGTCTGTCCGTTTAATCATCCAGATGGCTTCCTGCCTCTTTCTTTTCAAGTGCCTCCAAGGCCCTTAGCTCCTTCATTTCATCCGGAGTTGCCGTTTTCTCGTATCTCTTCCTTGCCTTAAAAATCAGGTCCTCCGCCTTATAATCCTTTGCTTCACGGTCTCCGTTCACATCTGTAAATATGATCTTCACCATCTGCTTAAGTACGGAAACACTGTGAACCTCACCCTCGAGACCGTCCTTGGTCGTTACATGGTCGCCGACATTGGGCAGCTTACTGTTAAGATACTCATATGCTTCTTCCTCATTGTTAAGGCAGCACATAAGCCTTCCGCAGGTACCCGAAATCTTTGTGGGATTAAGGGAAAGATTCTGTTCCTTTGCCATCTTTATGGAAACCGGGCAGAAATCCGAAAGGTAAGTCGAACAGCATAACGGACGACCGCAGATCCCGAGTCCGCCGAGAGCCTTCGTCTCATCCCTTACGCCGATCTGTCTAAGTTCGATCCTTGTCCTGAATACCGCAGCCAGATCCTTTACAAGCTCTCTGAAATCTATACGGCCGTCAGCGGTAAAATAGAAAAGAACTTTATTGTTATCAAAGGTGTATTCACACTCTATCAGCTTCATTTCAAGACCGCGGTTCGCAATCTTTTCAAGGCATATCTTAAAGGCTTCTTTTTCTTTCTCACGGTTTTGGGCATTTGCAATGCAGTCCTGTTCGGTTGCTTTTCTTATAACGGGCTTTAAGGGCTGGACAACCGTTTCCTCAGGCACTTCCCTCGGAGCCAGCACAACCGTTCCGAACTCTACTCCCCTTGCCGTCTCTACAATGGCAAAATCTCCTTTCTCAAACTCTATCCCGACCGGGTCAAAATAATAAATCTTCCCGACCCTCCGGAATCTTACTCCGATCACTGTTACCATAAATAATAGTCCTCTCTTTCTTAATGCTCCCTCATGTTAAGGAGCAACAGCTCTATCGCCATATCAAAATTCACATTTGCGTTAAGCCTGTCCTGTACGGTATAGAAACCGTCAAGTATCCTTCCCAGACTCTCAAATCCATACTTGGATGCCTGTCTTTTTACGGTCATCAGATCGTCCAGGAAAACCAGCCTGTTGGCATCCTGTGTTGCCTTGAACATCAAAACATCCCTGAACCAGAGATGCATAAGGTCAAGGTAAACATTTATATCGTTTTTCTTCTGCGAAAGCATGGCAACTGTATCCATGACCCTGTCAATACTTAAGGAATCTATCCCCCGCATCAGCTCAAGTGTCTCGTTCTTTATCTGCTCAAACTCACTGTTCTTTGCGAATTTCAGAGCAAGACCCAGACTTCCGCCCGAAAAAGCAGCACAGAGCTTTGCAAAATAATCGGGAAGATTCTCTTTCTCCTCAAGATACTCCTTGATAACCTTAGTGTCAAGCGGTTTAAACTGCAGAGTTACACATCTTGAAAGAATAGTCTGGAGAAATGCTCCCGTATTGGTAGTTATAAGTATGATCACAACATACTGCGGCGGTTCTTCAAGAGTCTTGAGCAGGGCATTCTGTGCCTGTTCTGTCATTCTTTCCGCTTCATCAACGATATATACCTTAAACTTACTGCTGAAAGGTTTTATTATCACGTCATCCAGAAGACTGTGCCTTATATCGTCCACACCTATCCTGGATTTGTCATGCGTCACACGGATTATATCGGGATGATTCCTTGACTCTGCCTGCATACAGGCAAGACATTTCCCGCAGGGCTTTTCTCCCTCTCCTTCACAGACCAGTGCTTTTGCAAAACAATCGGCTACGGTCTTCCTTCCGCTGCCCTCTTCTCCGTTAAATATGTAGGCATGCGAGGGCTTACCTGTATTCACTGCATTTAACAGATGCTGCTTTATACTCTCATGTCCTAAAATGCCTTTAAAATCCAACATAATCCCACGCACCCCCAGTCTTTATGTAAAACGGCCGTTTTAAGCCTAAAACCTTATGTCAGGATATCCAACAGCAGTCCCCTTATCTCATCGATGCTACTCATGATAAGCAAAGCATCCTGCTCATCCTTTATCAGTTCTTCCGCCAACGCGTCAAGCTTTTCATCAACAAGACGTACCATTCCGTACACCCTGTGCCGTCCGCGCCTGTCAAGGAAATTTTCTCTTGAAAACTTGTGCGAACGGTTTACTATCTCATTCATGAAATCCTTTATCAGACTCCGGTATTTGCGCATATCGGTAATGTCGCGCCTTTTCTTTATCTTTTCACCCTGACCGGTTATCTCTTCAAGAAGCCCGGAAAGCTTTTCCGCAAGTGCTGCCTCGCCTATCGTACTGATAAGCGTAAATTTGAAGTTCCCGTCCGTCTGGGCAGGTGCTTTTGCCTGTTCAACCTGATTCACCGGCTGGGTCTGGTTTATCTTTATATCCAATTGGCAGCCTCCTTTCTCTTCTTTGTCCGGAAGATTTCAACAAAACGGTCAAAGTCACCTCGAAAACGCCTTCAGCGTTTCCTCGGTAACAAAACGATGCTCTGCATCTTCTGTTTTGTTATACCGTCAGGTCTGCACAGATCTCTCTGACACATCTTTCAAGATCCTCGTTAGGATAACGTTTTGCTATATCCAGGCTTTGAAGATTTTCTTCCGAAAAGTCCTTCTCGTCTGCAAGATACCTCCTGCAAAGCTCCGCATATCTGGGTGATGCCTGCTTTCTTTCCCTCTCTACCGCACGGGAAAGCCTGAGACCATCCTCCACCTCTATATATATCGGTATAACTTTGTCATTTCCAAAGTACTTTTTTAAACTAAGACAGCCTTCGGGCGTCATAATCAGAAGATAATCATTTTTCTCCAGATCTATCTGTCCGTCGTCGGCCGTAAAATAGTACCAGTCTCCGTGTATGGTATTGTAAACCCTGTATTCTATCACTTTTCTGGCTTTCTCAAGGCTTTCAAACTCCGGAACCGAACGGAAATTGTACTCCACACCGTTTGTCTCTCCGCTCCTTATCGGTCTTGTCGTATAAGGAACAATCGTCTTAAAACGGTCGGGCAATTCCTTAAGAAGCCTTTTATAAACCGTATCCTTTCCTGATGAGCTCTTTCCCATCAGGCAATATATTTTTCCCATATTGTCGCATTTTCCTGTTATATTGGTTTTAAGTCTATATACTTTTTTAACCTTAAATTCCCACTTGATTATACATACTGAAGTTTCACTGTCATCCTGAGGGCTTAAGCCCGAAGGATCTTATTTTCCGTGAAGGCTGTAAGATTCTTCGCTTCGCTCAGAATGACATATTGGAAATTTTAATTCTTAATATATTCGACCAGAACATCGGCAGCTTTCCGATGCTCGGACTCTAAAGGATGAAAGTTCGCTCCGTATCCGACCTTAGGATCCTGCTCGGGAAGATGCAATACTGATATGTTTTTATCCCCGCTATCCTTCGAATATTCCTCGACAGCCCTCACGACCGAAGGATAAAGCCTGTCTCCCATAAGCCCGAGCACACATACTATACGGGAAGCCTTATTCAGTTCCCGTACTCTTTTTAAAAACTTCGTATATTCTGCGGAAAACCACGCCTGCTTTTCTTCATTATCCTGGCAAAAGCTGTCATCATTGGTCCCGAGATTGATAACGATCAGGTCCGGTCTGTATTTCTCAAAGTCCCATGCAATATCCTGTGCTGCAGGAATACCGTCTACCCTGTCATAGCTGAGTCCCATAGACTCATAAAAGGTCGGGATAAGCTGTTCCTCATGCCTTACGTCGGGATCGTCCGTATATCCGGATATGATCCCGTAGCCGCTGATAGAGAACATCTGATAGTCTGCATCCAGTGCGGCTGCCGTCTTGTAGGAAAATGCCTTTGTTACATCCTCTGTGGCTGTCTTAAAATCATGCAGGGGATCAGGGTCATCCACACCGTATCCGCAGGTAATGGAATCTCCGATAAACTCTATTTTAAGATTTTTTGCAGGTGTAGGTTTTATGATCTCACCTTCGTTTATTTCTATCGGATTAATGACCACGAGCGACATTGCGCACTCTGAGAGCTTCATTATCCTTATAACGGAAGTCTTTTCAACAGGGCTCTCCGCAATTTTCTTTTCAACCGTCACTTTATCAAGCAGAAAATCCTCCTGTCTCTTACCGTCAACATAAATTGCCACACGTGCATAATTTGCGTCATTGTCTGCGATCTTTGCGGCTTCTCCGCCGGTAAAGGTCACGGATAACCCCTTCCCGGTATACTCAAATTCCACTCCGGAACCCGAAAGGGATAAGAGCAGCTTCTCTCCAAAAACGGCATGGCGTCCGATAAATTTCATTTTTTCAGGGGTAAACGGTACTTTCATAAAACATCCCTCTCCATTACATACAATCTTCCACAACTACATTATACCTTTAAGCTTTTTGAAAAGCAAGGACTTTTAAAAATATCCGTTATACCGATTTCTGTACTACAGAAACCGGATATAACGGATATATGTTTCTTTTCTTAGCTCCAATTTGCGGGTTTAATCCACCAGTACCGGATCCTCGTCCACCTTCCATGGAAGACCGAATTCATTAAGCATATCCATGAAGGGATCGGGATCGAACTCTTCTACGGTAAATACTCCGTCCCTGTCCCACTTCTTGGAGATAACAAGTGCCGTGCCTATCATAGCCGGAACACCGGTAGTATAGGAAATGGCCTGTGAGCCTACTTCCTTATAGCATTCCTGATGATCGCAGACATTGTAGATATATATCTTCTTCTCTTTTCCATCCTTACGTCCGGTAAAGATACAGCCGATATTAGTCTTACCTACTGTTCTCGGTCCCAAGGATGCGGGGTCGGGAAGCAGTGCCTTTAAGAACTGGATCGGAACTATCTCCCGGCCCTCAAAATTGATGGGTGATGTAGAAAGCATTCCGACATTCTCAAGACATTTCATATGTGTAAGATAGCTCTGACCGAAGGTCATAAAGAAACGGATCCTCTTTACTCCGGGGATGTTCTTTGCCAGGGACTCGATCTCCTCGTGATGGAGCAGATACATATCCTTCATGCCGACACCTTCAAAATTGTACTCCCTCTTTATCTCCATCGGCTTGGTCTCAACCCAGTGTCCGTTCTCCCAGTAGGAGCCGTTTGCCGAAACCTCACGGAGATTGATCTCGGGATTAAAGTTCGTCGCAAAAGGATATCCGTGGTCACCGCCGTTACAGTCAAGGATATCGATAGTATCAATCTCATCAAAATAATGCTTTAATGCATAAGCAGTGAAAACGCTTGTCACGCCGGGATCAAAGCCGCTGCCGAGCAGTCCTGTGATACCGGCGGCCTTAAATTTATCCTGATAAGCCCACTGCCATGAGTAGTCAAAGTATGCGGTAAAGCCCTTCTCCTCACATCTTTTTTCATATATTTTACGCCACTCGGGATCGTCTGTATCCTCAGGCTCGTAGTTTGCCGTATCGATATAATCAACCTTACACTCTAGACACGCATCCATGATAGTAAGGTCCTGATAAGGAAGAGCCACATTAAGCACTGCATCGGGCTTATATTCTTTGATGAGAGCAACAAGCTCGTCCTTTGAATCTGCATTAACCTTAGCTGTGGTGATCACCGTATCCGTTTTACTCTCCAGCTTCTCCTTTAATGCGTCACATTTTGACTTGGTACGGCTTGCTATGCAAAGCTCCGTAAAAACCTTGGAGTTCTGACAGCACTTGGAAATGGCAACCTGTGCCACGCCACCGCAACCTATAACCAATAATCTGCTCATTTTTGTAAACCTCCTGTTTTTTCTTCGCATCATCCGGCACTTCTTGCCATCATCACCTTAAGGAGATGGATGGGGAGTGTGACATCCCCACATTAATCTTCTTCTTCCTCTAACATATCCTCCACATATTTCGGCAGCATGAATGCTCCCTGGTGAAGGTTTGTTGTATAATACCAGGTCTTTATCTTCCTGTCATTCCATCTTTTTGCATCCAGATCCGTTAAAGGATGGTACTTCTTTGAAAGAAAGCCGAACAGCCAGTAGCCTGACGCACAAGTCGGGATATGGGCCTGATACACACGGCTTATCGGAAAACTATGGCTCGCCTTACGATGCATAGCTCTGCAGGTATCCTCATCCTCATCATAGAAAGGACTTCCATGCTGGTACACCATGATCCCGTCATCTCTTAATGCCCTGAAACAGTTTCCGTAAAACTCCTTGGTGAAAAGTCCTGCCGTATGCCCTAACGGATCGATCGCATCATTGATTATAAGATCGTATACTCCCAGTTTATCTCTCAGGAATCTCAGTCCGTCACGGTTATACACCTTTACTCTTTCATCCTCCAAACCTCTGGCATTATCCGGAAAATACTCCTTGCATACCGAGATGAACACATCATCCGGCTCGACAACATCTATCTGCTTTATCTCGTCATAATAGGAAAGCTCTCTTGCCACGCCGCCGTCACCGCCACCGATGACAAGAACCTTTTCAACATTGGGATGAACCGCCATCGGAACGTGCACTATCATCTCATCATAAGTAAACTCGTCTTTTTCAGAGAAAACAATACTGCCGTCCGAGCTTATAAACTTGCCGAACTCCTCGGACTCAAATACATCTATCCTCTGAAAATCAGTCTGCTCGCCGAACAGATGCTTTTCTATCTTAACTGAAAATTTTACTTTTTCCGTATGGAATTCAGAAAACCAGAGCTCCATAATACTTTTCCACCCTTGCTATATCTTAATTTATATCAAAGCCACTCCAAAAACGCCTTCTGCGTTTTCCCGGTAAAAAGGAGGCTTCGCATCTTCTGTCTTGTTATAATGACCGGATGATAACAGTTATAATTTTATAGCATTGTCGATCTGACAAAAAGAACCTTCCCGCTATCACAGATCAAAAAAAGGACAGATGATAACATCTGCCCTGAAAATGCTTGCCTATAATAAACTATCCACATAACCAATGGAAATCCGATGGCTGCACTTATTGACCTATTCAGAAGCGATGTTACCTAATGTGGCTTTTCGCCACCCACGGCAAACGCCCCGCCTGTCCGTATGGGCTTAACCAAAATGGTGGGCAATAATGCATGAATAGTCCAAATTCATGTAAGCTTTACTATATCATAGAGTCACTGAAAATGCAAGGAATATTTATTGTAGGTTTTCATGCGGTAACAGGGAAACTGCGTTCTTCGATTGAACATAGTTCCGGAACCTTCCTCTGTTCCCAAAAATCTTTGCTGTTAAACAGCCCATACTTTTACATCCATTTGAAAAGTGCAATGACCAGAGTATCCTGTGCCTCTTCATAAGAGAGTTTAACAACTCCGGATCCGATGTCCTTGCCTGTTACCACAGCTACTTCACCGCCACCGCCTATACCGGGGAGTTTATAAAAGCCTCCGGCCATGCCATGGAGCGCACACACTGACATTGATGGAGTAAATTTTTCAGCCTCCTTGAACCGTCCCCTTGTCTTAAAGACAAATAATCATTGACAAACATCTTTTAGTCTGTTTATATAAGACAAAGGGACGGTTCTCTGTCTTATTTTACTTTTAGTATCTCATCCATGGCGGGATTTTGCTTCCTATTCCGATTTCCGTGCCATCTATCGCAAGAAAACGGTATGGAATATCCGGCTACGGCGAAGCTTCCCGACGAAGCGATCGCTGAAATGGACCGGCAGGATGTTCAAGTTAATTCTTGACAGATCCTTAATACATATACCACTTACAAAGAAAAATGGAGGAAGACTCAAATGACTATGATTGAAAAAGACGGGAAAATAATAATTTCACTTGAGGGAAGGATCGACTCAAATAACGCAGCACAAACAGAAAAAGAGATTTTTGATGTTTTGGGAACAAATGGAAACAAAGAGATTATCTTTGAGGCAGGTAAACTTAGTTATATTTCAAGTGCAGGCCTGCGTGTACTTCTCAAGGTCCAAAAGTCAAAAGGCCGGCCGATAACTATCCGCAATGTTTCCCGAGATATATATGAGATATTTGAAACCACGGGTTTTGTAGACCTGTTGGATGTAAAGAAGGCTTTTAGAAAAATCTCTTTGGCCGACTGTGAAAAAATAGGCAGAGGCGGACATGGTAATGTATATCGTCTGGATGAGGAAACTATTGTCAAAATATATCATGATCACAGTACTTTAGAGATGATTGAAAAAGAGCGCATGTATGCAAAAAACGCTTTTGTTAATGGTGTGCCGTCAGCTATAGCCTATGATATCGTTGAGACCGAGGATGGTTATGGCCTGGTATTCGAAATGGCAGGTGCAACGACTGTCAGCAAATATATCATGGAACACCCGGATAAATTACAGGAATATTCCATTAAGCTTGGAGTGCTCCTAAAGACACTAAACAATACTGAGGCTGATCCTGAACTCTATGGGAATATCAAGCAGATTTATCTTGACAGAGCCCGGAAGGCCGGAGAATTCTTTACTGATGATGAAGTAGATCAGATGATCAGAATGATCAATTCTATACCGGAAGGAACCGGTATGATCCATGGTGATTTCCATACCAATAACGTTATGGTTCAATCAGACGGCGAGCTGATACTTATAGATATGGCTGATATCAGCCGCGGCAATCCTATTTATGATATTGGCGGTGCTTTTCTTACTATGTATTTAAGTGGTATGAAAAATCCTGATATTACCCGTGAAGTTATCGGTATTGATTATGAAATGTCAAAACAGGTATGGGGAATAATGCTTTCTACTTATTATGGAACGACAGATCCTGATAAATTGGAAATGATAAGTAAAAAAATCGGAGCATTTGCCCTGCTGCGTATGGGCACAACAGTTGCCTTAGGCGAAAGAGCTAAACAGTCTGCTCCTGGTATAGTCACATTACTCAGGCAAAAACTTTTTCCTAATACCGATGCATTATGCCAATTATTTGCGATGCCGTAGATGACATGTACAAAACTTACCCTTGTCTTACGGAAATTACAATTGACATTACCGGAACGATATGATAGTATTCTATATGAGAAAACTTGAAAGGTAAAGGTACGGAAATGCTGGTAATGCGTATAAGATAACAATGTTTTTGATGAACACAGAAAGCCTGTAGCTACACAGGTTTATTTTGGTGTGCATTTAACATGGTATACGCATAGGGTATTTCCTTATATTTTTATATAAGGCTTATTTGCGTAGTCTGTTTTGTGTGCACAAGACAGGCTTTTTATTTATGGGAAAATATAAAAGGATGAGGAATCAATATGGATAGAAAATATAAGATTACACAAAACCTGTCTTACTGCCTGAAAGAAACTGCAAAGGGCTGCAAGAAGCTCCCCTATCTCTGTATGGGAGTTGTGCTGGCCAATTGCATTATACCGATAATAACTGCTTTTTTACCGAAGGTTATAATTGAAGAAATCGAGCAGGGAATGGGACTAAAAAGATTATTGATCATAACGGGCACTTTGGCTTTGGGCCTTGCTTTAGCCCAGACCATACAGAAATATCTCGAGCGCCTGGTCTATTGGAATAAGTTTAAGATGAACACACACTTTTTAAGAAAAGTAACCAAAAAGGCGCTCACTACCGATTATAGGAATCAGGAAAACGAGCATTTCAGAGAGCTGCAGTCTGAGAGCTTTTCGAGTTGTAACGGTAATTTTTCCGGATTCATACAGACATACGATGCAATAATAATGTTCTTTTCGAATCTGCTTGGGTTTGCGGCGTTTGCAGGTATCCTTTTTACACTTAATGTCCGGGTAATTCTGTTTTTGTGCATTACTACATCGGTGAGCTTTTTGCTAAACCGTAAGGTACTTAAGTGGGCAGAAAAAAATATGGATGAAAAAACCGGATATGAACATGGTATGCAGTATATTATTGAGACTTCAAATGATACGGCTGCAGCAAAAGATATAAGATTATACAACATGAAGGTCTGGCTTGATAAACGATATAACAGGTATATGGAGGGACTTCTTAGATGGTATGGACGATATACCGCAAAGCTGTTCGGCGTATCTGCAGTGGACAGCGGTATGTCACTCATTAGGGAAGGTGTGGTTTATCTTTACCTGTTATATCTGGTTTTTAAGGGAGATATTTCCGTGGCAGAATTCGTGCTGTATTTTAATGTGGTGGCGGGTTTTTCAACATGGCTCGGAAGCTTACTGGGCCAGATAAATGTCCTTGGCAGATTAAATATTTCCATGAACCGGTTCAGAACCTATTTAGAGTATCCTGAAGTTTATAAAAGAGAAGACGGTGAAGATATCAGGGCTGATAAAAATCCGGGAGTTATTGAATTAAAAAATGTAAGCTTCAGGTATTCGGAGGATGGTGATGATATAATAAAGGACTTTAATCTTAAGATAGCTCCCGGTGAGCATCTGGCTGTAGTGGGACTTAACGGAGCAGGAAAGACTACAATGGTAAAGCTTATCATGGGGCTGACCGAAGCCGGTGAAGGTACAGTCTGCTACGTTGGCAGAGATATCAGGGAATTTAACCGTGATAAATATTATGAGATATTCGGAGCAGTTCTGCAGGATCACTCAATACTTCCCGTAACTATATCTGAGATCGTGGCCGAAAATGACGGTAGTTCTGTTGACCGTCAAAAAGTTATGGAGTGCCTGAAAGCGGCAGGACTTAAAGAAAAGACTGACTCTCTCGACAAAGGTATAGATTCCAAGTATGATAAGACTTTCTGGGACGATGGCATATCATTATCGGGAGGAGAGCAGCAAAAGCTTTTGCTTGCAAGAGCACTGTACAGGAATTCACCTGTAGTTGTACTTGATGAGCCGACGGCTGCACTTGACCCCATATCCGAAAATCGTTTGTATGAGACTTATGATGAAATGATGAAGGGAAAGACTACGATTTTTATTTCTCACAGATTGGCATCTACCAGATTTTGCAACCGTATAATCCTGATCGAGGACGGAAGAATACTTGAGGAAGGAACTCACGAGGAGCTTTTAGTTAAAAAAGGCAGATATTACAAGCTGTACGAGACTCAGGCAAAGTATTACCGGGATGGAGCCGGTGGAATATCGTCGGAAGAAAATATACTTGATACATCAAAAGCTGAAAATGAGAGGTGAGGACGAATGACTCTTAAAAAACGCATAGAAAACACCGGACGCGGATACAGGATACTTAATGAATACTGCCCGGGACTTATCAGATCAAAAGTGCTGACGAGCATAGCAGACACAACAGCTCCGTTTATAACCATCTGGTTTTCCGCAAGGATCATAAATGAGATAAGCGGTGACAGAAATATAACGAGACTTTCCATATATGTCATTCTTACCATCACTATCGGATTTATCCTTTCGATGATCAAAAATGCCATGGAGAAAAAGGCAAGTGAAAAAGAATCCCGTATGTGGATATTTTTCCAAAAGGTTTTCTCTGACAAGCAGATGGATATGGATTTTGTGGATCTGGAAAATCCCGAAATACGTAAGAAGAAACAAAAGGCCGAAGAGAATCTCTTTATGTTCGGAAACGGACTTGCACAGCTGGTATGGGATACTGCAGGTCTGGTAAATGTATTTATCGGGATCGCGGCATCTGTAGCGCTGACTGCCTCGTTTTTTACATCAAAGTCCGGGAATGCGGTAATGGATTCATACCTTTGGATAGCAGTTCTGGCGGTACTTGTCATATTGTCAGGTGTCATCACGTCCAAGCTTAAGTCTAAGGAACAGAAGATCTTTGAAAAATGGACTGACAGCAACGTATGGTTTAACAGAGCCTTTATGTTTTACGGACATGAGCTCTATGCCGATACGTCGAGGGCAAAGGACGTAAGGATATACCGTCAGGACAGGATCGCCGACAGGGAGATGTGTAAGCTGCAGGAGAACAACGAGAAGGATAACGGATATTTAAAAACCATGAGTTCCTGCCAAAGCAGACTTACTTTCCTTAGGGGTATCTGCGCCTGCATTTGTTATTGTCTTGTAGTTGCCAAAGCCGGACTTGGCGCATTTGCTGTCGGAAGCATCGTACAATATGTCGGAGCACTTATAAAGCTTATCGAAAGCTTCGGAAACCTTTCGGATGTTATTTCGGAAAATAAGATATACACCGAACATCTTGATAATCTTTATGAATATCTCGATCTTCCGAACAGGAAAAATGAAGGGCATGTCCATATCGATAAAGACAAGTTAAAAGAAGAATGCGAGATAGAATATAAGAACGTATCCTTTAAATATCCGGGTACGAAAACTTACGTGCTTAAAAACATAAATACAAAATTTAAAACAGGTAAAAAACAGGCCTTCGTAGGCGCAAACGGAGCCGGGAAAACCACGTTTATAAAGTTATTGTGCAGACTGTATGACCCGACTGAAGGCGAGATCCTGTTAAACGGACGGAATATCCGGGATTATGATTATAAGGAGTATTTGAAGGTATTTTCGTTTGTATTCCAGGACTTTAAGCTTCTTGCTTTCCCGCTTGGAGAAAATATAGCTGCCGATACCGAACCGGACGAAGAAAAAGCCTCAGACTGTGCGGGTAAAGCATCATTATCGGAAAGAGTGGAAAATATGCCCGACGGACTAAAGACATATCTGTATAAAGATGTATCGGAAAAAGGAGTGCAGATATCCGGCGGTGAAGCACAGAAGATCGCGCTTGCAAGAGCTCTGTATAAGGATTCTCCGATCATCGTGCTCGATGAGCCCACAGCGGCACTTGACCCTAAAGCGGAGGAAGAGGTATTTAAGAATTTCAGTACCATCACGGAAGATAAAACCGCCATATACATCAGTCACCGTCTTTCCTCCTGCAGGTTCTGTGATGAGATCACGGTATTTGACAAGGGAGAGATAGTACAGAAGGGAGATCATAATAGTCTGTTAGAAGATACTTCAGGTAAATATTCAGAGCTTTGGAATGCTCAGGCGAAATACTATAAACAATAAAGTATATTTAAAGAATTGTTCCTAAATCCATAAGCTCCTCCCTATAAATCTCAAAATATACCAACCCATTCTTTTGATAGTTACAGACGCTTTTTTCTATGCCGGCAGAACCGTCCGAAACTACTTCAAATATCAGTTCCCGTGATTTACTTCTCAAGTACCTGCAGGTATTCCATATACGGATCCTGAGTTCCCTGCATGGAACAGCCTTTTTCTTTGGCATAAATGATATATTCGATAATATCATCCGTTATAAGCTCGCCCGGGGCCAGTATCGGTATTCCCGGAGGATAACACATAACAAACTCACTGCAGATACGTCCTGCCGTCTCTTCGATGGGAAGTGCGATCTTATCCGAATAAAACGCTTTCTGAGGCGAAACACATACCTTGGGTGCTATGTACTCCGCTGCCATCAGCGAAGCCGGATCCCGGGAATACAGTCTCTTGATATCCGAAAGGGCTCCAACAAGCCTTTCTATATCCTGTATCCTGTCACCTATCGAGATATATGCCAGGATATTGGCAATATCCCCGAACTCTATCTGGATATCATACTCATCCCGGAGCAGATCATAGACCTCTATTCCCGCAAGTCCTATATCTCTAGTATAAACCGAAAGCTTTGTCACATCAAAATCATAAATGCTTTTTCCGTTAACGATCTCGGCACCATAAGCATAATATCCGCCTATCGAATTGATCTCTTCCCTCGCATATTCGGCCATATCCTTCACCTTGCCGAAAGACTCGGCTCCGCGAAGAGCCAGATTCCTTCGTGAGATATCGAGGCTTGAAAGTAAAAGATAGGAAGCACTTGTAGTCTGGGTAAGGTTAATGATCTGTGCGACATACTCCCAGTTCACCGTCTTATTTACCAGAAGCAGCGAGCTCTGTGTCAGACTTCCGCCGGACTTATGCATTGAAACCGATGCCATGTCCGCGCCCGCCTCCATAGCCGAAACCGGAAGGCTCTTTTCAAAGTAAAGATGGGTTCCGTGAGCCTCGTCCACCAGGCACAACATCTTATTTTCATGAGCGAGCTTAACAATACCTCTGAGATCGGAACAAATACCATAATACGTGGGGTTATTTACGAATACACAGACAGCATCCGGATTCTCTCTGATGGCTCTTTCAAGCTCCTCGAGCTCCATACCCAAAGCGATGCCCAGCTTCTTATCAACCGCAGGATTTACATATACCGGAACGGCTCCGCAGAGTACCAGCGCATTGATAACGCTCTTATGTACATTTCTCGGAAGAATGATCTTATCTCCGGCACGGCATGCCGTAAGTACCATGGCCTGAACTGCCGAAGTGGTCCCTCCTACCATAAAGAAGGAATGATCCGCACCAAAGGCCTCCGCTGCCAGCTCTTCAGCTTCCTTGATGACCGACATCGGATGACAGAGATTGTCCAAAGGCTTCATGGAATTAACATCAAGGCTAACACACTTCTCTCCAAGCAGCTCTTTAAGCTCCGGATTTCCGCGTCCGCGCTTATGTCCCGGTACATCGAACGGAACTATTCTCTGTTTTCTGAATTTCTCCAATGCCTCATACACCGGAGCATGCTTTTGTGCTTCTATGTTCATAGCAGGTTCCAGACCTTTCTATATATCTTTAACTATTCACGACCGGACAAAATCCTTTCCAAGGCAATTCTGCAAGCAAGCTTGCTCTTTGCCTTAGAAAAATTCTGTCATGAATAGTTTTATTTCAGCAAAAAAGGACAGATGATAACATCTGTCCTGAACCTTTACCCGTCACAAACCGATAGCCTTGCCAAACGCTCTGACTACTTCTATTGACCATCCAAGAAGCGATGTTACCTAATGTGGCCTTTCGCCACCCGCGGCAGTCGCCCCGCCTGTCCGTATGGGCTTAACCAAAATGGTGGGCAATACGCACGAAAATCAAAGAAATTCATGCAAATGTCAATATATCATATCACAGCGAAAAAAGCAAGTAAAATTTAGGTAAAAAGTTTTTATCTGTAAGCATTATAAGTGTTACCGCAACTATCACGGCAAACTCATCATATTGCCGAAAAGTGCCCGGAGTATCTCATCATCTTTTATATCTTTAAGTCCGGATGTCTCGTAATCCTTTACATACATTCCTAGGTCCTTAAGATCGATCCAGCCCGAAAGCTCAGCATTCTGAATATGGAGCTTGCTTATGCCATCGGTCTTATCGATCTTTACATTTCCTTTTCCTATGTGTACCCTTTTAGAGGAAGAATCGGGATCCGCAGTCGCTTCAAGCTCATACTCTAACTTAAGATCGCTTTGGGCTTCTACATCAAAAACATTTCCGACACATTCGATGTTTCCGTCCTTATCCATACGCCAAGTGATACTTTGGGAATAGAACCATATATTATAATCCTTAAGTTCGATCCTTCCGGCTCCTACAAAGGTCCCGTCACCGTTAAAGGTCGTTATCACCTTTGTTTCGGAAAGCCTGTCCACCGGGAGCCATTCGTTTCTCAGAGAATAGATTCCGCAATATTCAGGCCCTTTTAAAACACCGTTCCCATATACGTAGAACATATCTTCCGGATCTCCGTCTATAAGCAATTCCAGCCTCTTATCCGACTTGTCTATATCGGTAACCGCAAATTTATATGGTATATTATTATCCTCAATCCCGTTATATGCCGACGCATTACACAGTTTTCCGTTGATATAGATCAGCGAATCGGGATATTTTCCGTAATAATCGTAATAATCCGAACCGTTCTGATGTTTTGTCAATGTGCACCAGCCTTCAATATTTTCGGGTTCCGGATAATTGATCCATCCGCAGCTTGCCACAAACAGCTGTTCCTTTATTCCGTCTCCGTCCAGATCTAAAGAATAGCCTCTGTTTAGATTATATACGCCGGCACCGGAGATTTCTTCATCATAAGGACAGTGATTAACATAAATGTCATACATATCCTTATTAAAAAGTATACGGCGTAAGCTGTACATATTGGGGTTAAAGTTGCCCTCAAACCGTGCCGACCAGATATATTTTTCCCCATCTCCGTCAAATGAGAACAAGTGAAGATAATCCGTTGTCACATAGACCCTGTAACCCTGACCCGAGCTGTCATATTCACTGTTGGTTGATATGATAAGATAGCCGTTTTCCGACTTCTTATTTTCATGCCATGGATGTATAAGGCTTTCATCCTCATAAATTTCTCCAAACATACTCCATGTAGCAATATAATCCAATAAATACCATGCTGATTTACTGCAGAAGCTGTTTGAAATCCCGGTACCGTCCGGCATCACATATGTGAACTCAAAGTCATGCACAAGGTTGTATTTATGATTTTGAAACAATTTGTTGAATAAATTATATGTACTAAAAGAACTATTCGGATCCTGTATTACATTCTTAACGGTATCATCTTCATACACTATTATCTGATCTACTATTACTGCATCTTCCTGCTTAAAATAATCATCCGATCTGCTGCTAAATCCCGAAGCCATAAATGCCTGCTGATATGTTATGTTTTCGATGTTGCTCAAAATTACATAAGTTACATCTGCTTTTGCGCCCGGCATCCGTCCCGGTAAAACCAGCCTGTACTGATAAGTATATCCATCTGCCCAAGTGTATGTCCCGTCTTTTAATCTATAATAATGCGCTCCCATTGAGGTGGTAAATATTTCTTCATACTCAGAATCAATATCCGATATTTTTTCCGATAACTCTGGATCATTCTCCAAAGTTAATGCAGTATTTTCCTTATCCGTTTCTTTACCCTCAAATGTAAAATCCGGAATTTCATTATTCTCTTTTCCTGTTTCAGATGCTTTTTCTGTACCATTATCTGTACTATTCATCTTTTCTTTTTCACCCGGTTTTGTAAAGAAAAATACAGTTATTCCGATAAGTAATACAAATGCTGCAGCGATCACCCAGAACAATGGCTTTTTGTAGTTTAAAGCGGCTTTTATCCTATCCTTTACCGCAACCTCTCCGAATGCAAGAGGGCAGCTGTACATGAAATGTCTGTCTGTACTGCATGAAAGCAGTGTGTCGGAATATGCCCTTATCTGTATCGGATCCATACCGGATATGACACTTTCATCACAGGCAAACTCTATATCCCTGCAAAAACAAGCATATGCCGCCCAAATGAAGGGATTGAACCAGTAAACCATCAGCAGCATAAATCCAAAAACCTTCCATATATGATCCTTCCGTTTCAGGTGAACCGTTTCATGCGATAAAATACTTTCTATCTGACTTTTCCCGATATCCCCCGGGATATATATCTTGGGTTTTACGATACCGAATATAAATGCCGAATCTATTCTGTCGCAGACGTATACATTATCCGATGCAGCCTCACAATATCTTATCGATTCCGAAAGCCTCTTCTTCATCCTGATATAGCCTGTTACCATATAAATAAAGAATGCTGCAACTCCGCAAAGCCATACATAGGAAAGCACCTGCCGGATATTACTCTTGTTTTCATCGGCATCATCCGCTGATATATTGGATTTTATTCCTGTATCAATATGTTCGTCCGTATCAGTGCCTGCCGGAATGATTTCAGTTCCGTTAACAGCTCCGATACCGGGTTCTACATTATTATTGTAGGTATCCTTTACGGATGCATCGGCGTATCCTTGTGAAACATTGTTTCCCCCGATGCTGTCCGGTCGGTTACTTTCTGTGATATTATTTGTTTTCTCATCGGATATCATATCTGTTTCCGCTGTACCGTCTATCTTTCCGGGCTGTTTTTCATTCCCGTCAGGAAGTACTGACTGCCGGCTCTGATCCTGAATATTATCTGTCAGGCCGGTATCACTTGCTGCATATAAGCTTTCATCAGAAGATATACTGTCCTTTCCCGCCGTCTCCTCTATCCTTATAAAATCTCCGGACGGCATGATCGAAAGCTTGCTCTCAAACGATATCGGTATCACCAAACGCAATGCCACCACTATCCATAAGAAACAGGTTGCCCTCCTTGATGTTTTCTTCAAAAAGGATCTGAATACAAATACAAGAAGAACAAGCATGCTTGCGGATATGCTTAAGTTTATCAGTTTAATAAACAAAGTATCCATAAACCATCCTCCTTATCCGTATCATTTTACATCATACTCATCTATCATCCTGCGTATTTCAGCAATTTCGTCTTTCGAAAGCTTTTTTCTCTTTGTGAACGCGGCAATAAAAGCGGGCAGCGACCCGTTAAAGGACTCCTCAACAAAACTCTCGCTCTTGGCACTGTAGAAATTTTCTCTTGATACCAGTGATGTAACAACCGAGTTTTCCATTTTGAAAACTCCGCCCTCGCAAAGTCTTTTTAAAACCGTGTAGGTTGTAGTTCTCTTCCAGTTAAACTTCTCCTTGCATTTCTCAACAAGCTCAGAGGTTGTAAGCGGTTCACTTTCCCATACAAGATCCGCAAAACTTGATTCAACCATACCCATATTGTAACCAACCATATCGTACCTCCCGGTTATGACGAAATCCTTATAATTTCGTCGTTACTATCTTTGTTTTCTCTTCTGCAGAAGTGTCTACATCTCTTAGACAGTCTCATTCTACACTCTTTAGACAATCTTGTCAAGCAGTTTTTTCAAAAACAGTTGACAAATATGTAAAAAGATGTTAATATCACCTTGTTGCTTTAAAGCGTTGCGCTTTAAAGCAGTAAAGTGCAGTTGATAAAATACAATATTTAAGGAAGGTGCTTGACCATGGTTGTGAAAATTCTGATTCTTGTAGTTTTCTTCTCCGTAATGATCCTTGTCGGCGTATCCGCCAAAAAGAAGGTTACCGGAGTAAATGATTTCGTCCTCGGCGGAAGAAAGATCGGTCCCTGGATGGCTGCATTCTCGTTCGGAACCTCATATTTCTCCGCAGTTATCTTTGTAGGATATGCGGGACAGTTCGGATGGAAATTCGGTATTGCCTCTACATGGATAGGTATTGGTAATGCTCTTATCGGATCAATGCTCGCATGGGTAATCCTCGGCCGAAGGACCAGAGTCATGACAAATCATCTCCAGTCTTCAACAATGCCCGATTTCTTCGGAAAGAGATATGACAGCAAGGCATTAAAGATTGCGGCATCGGCCATCGCATTCGTTTTCCTTATTCCTTATACAGCATCTGTTTATAACGGACTTTCCAAGCTTTTCGCACTCGCTTTTGATATTCCTTACGCAGCGGTTGTTATCGGTATGGCGGTTCTTACCGGTGTCTATGTAATACTGGGCGGATATATGGCTTCGAGTATGAACGATTTCATACAGGGTATGATCATGCTGGTAGGTATCATCGCCGTTATCGCAAGCGTTCTTGCGGGACAGGGCGGTTTTACGGAAGCTATAAAAGCTCTTTCCAATGTTCAGGCGGCCGAGACTGCCGAACAGCCCGGTGTTTTTGCATCATTCTTCGGACCCGATCCGGCAGGTCTCTTAAGCGTTGTTATCCTTACCTCACTCGGAACATGGGGACTTCCCCAGATGGTCCAGAAATTCTATGCCATCAAGAGCGAGAAGGCTATTAAGACCGGAACCATAGTTTCTACATTCTTTGCCATCATCATCGGCGGCGGTTCATACTTCATGGGCGGTTTCGGAAGATTATTCGGCGGAGAAGGCGCCAGCTTTATCAATGCCGAGACCGGTGCTGTTGCATATGACGGTATCGTTCCCGCGATGTTACAGAATTCCCTCAGTGATATCCTTATCGGTGTGGTTGTTGTCCTTGTCCTTTCGGCTTCAATGTCGACACTTTCCGCACTGGTCCTTACATCAAGCTCAACACTTACACTCGATGTATTAAAGGACAATGTGATCAAGAATATGGATCAGAAGAAACAGCTGCTTATCATGAGGATAATGATCGTGTTCTTCGTTGTTATTTCTGTTGTTATAGCACTTGATCCTCCTACAGCCATTGCACAGCTCATGGGTATTTCCTGGGGTGCTCTGGCAGGCGCATTCCTTGCTCCCTTCCTTTACGGTCTGTACTGGAAGAAGGTTACAAAACCGGCAGTCTGGGCAAGCTTCGTTTGCAGCATCGCTCTTACAGTCGGCAACCTTTTCCTGAATTTCTTCTCTTCACCGATCGTTGCCGGTGCTGCAGCCATGATCGCAGGTCTGATCATCGTACCTATTGTTTCGCTGATCACAAAGAATTCTCAAAAGGATAAGAACCGTGTTGAAAACATCTTTGAATGCTACAATGTGAACATTACCGTTAAAAAATCTAAGCAGCTTTCCGCAGACTGATAAAAAAGGAGTCCCAATATGGCTAAATTTGATGGAGTTTTTTATTCAAGATCATTATCGAGACCGGTGCATTTCGTAGCTGTTCTTTCCAACGATAATGCATTTCCTACCGACAATAACCCTAACTATCAGCGCCCGGCCAAGAATGTCTACCTGCTCCACGGCTACAGCGGATGCGATACAGACTGGGTTTCAAACGTTCCGTTGGGAGATCTTGCAAACAGGTTTAACGTAAACTTCTTCTGCCCGAACGGTGACAACAGCTTTTATCTCAACCAGCCGGCCTCAGGCTTTAAATATGCCACCTATGTCGGTGAAGAGTTCGTAAACTATACAAGAAAAACCTTTAATCTTTCCGATAAAAGAGAGGATACGTTCATCGGCGGACTTTCGATGGGCGGTTTCGGAGCACTTCATACCTCGCTCCTTTTTAATGACACCTTCTCAAAGTGCCTGGCTCTTTCCTCCGCGCTCATCCATAAGATGGTAGCACACATGACTCCCGATATGGATAATCCCATGGCAAATTATGCATATTATGCATTTACCTTCGGCGATCCCTCAAAAATTGAGGAGTCGGAAAACAATCCGGAATATCTCGTTAAAAAGCTTAAAGAAGACGGAAAGCAGTTCCCCGATATCTATATGGCATGCGGAACCGAGGACTTCCTCATCGAACCTAACCGTGCATTTAAAGCATTCCTTGACGAAAACGAAGTTCCGGCAACCTTCTTTACCGGCCCGGGAATACATGATTTCAGGTTCTGGCGTGCCCAGCTTGAAGCCGGACTAGAATGGGCTCTTAAGTAATATCATTGCATCATTTTAAAAGGCCATCCGAAATGACGGATGACCTTTTCTTTTTTACTCTATATGTACATTATCTTTAAGCAACGACCACAGACCTGCAAGATCAGCGAAACAGCTTTCATTTCTCTTTATTACGGGTGCATCATAAACCTTTACATCCCGATCGCTGAAGTTTTCCATATACGTTATCATGACCGTTTCTTCTTCGGAAGCAATGCTTGTCAGCCTGTCCTCCCGCTGCTCATGCAATTCCTTAAGTCCCAAAGCTGTCATTCTTTCCTCAAGGAAATCCTCCAATACGTATTCTTTGGAAAAAGAGATATAATGATCTATCTCCAGCCCGATAAGCTCCGACAATATATCTTTTCCCGCCTCATAAGCGTTTTCTACTCCGTAATACCCATACAGCTCGCTCAATTTAACCGTCTGTGGAAGCAGTACGTTTCCGTTTGCAAGCTTACGGTAAAGCGACGCCGTCATGGTATAGGATATCTCCGGATCCAGATATATGATTGATGCCGACATGTTTATCGTATCAAATACTTCGAGAGCCAGCCTGTCTATCTTTCCTGTTTCGTAATCTGTTACGTAAATAAGACTCAATACTCTTCCCTTTGACAGTATTTTCAAAGCCGTATCCCCTGTATCCTCCGGATCCCCGGCTTCCTTAACGTCTGCTTCGTTAGTCCTTACCTGCGGTCTGAACAGTCCGGCCTTTTCAGCGTTTATCTCCGCCTTTACAGTTATCCTGTCAGCAATATATCTTGCTCCCTTATATCCTCCGAAAGCAGCCGCCATACATAAGAATACCGCTATCGTGGTAAAGATCAGTTTCTTTTTTCCCTTTGACATGACCGCTCCTTTCTGTGTCTGCAAGACACGGATATTAATGAATAATCACAATCTACATAATGTGGTTGACAGCCACCCGCCATTAAATCTATAATATGTTACAGAAAACATTGTATTTAACAAAGGAGCCGCCATGAAAACAGTTATCATCACCGGAGCAGCGCGTGGCATAGGCCGCGCTACAGCACTGAAATTTGCAAAAGAAGGATATAAGGTTGTCCTAAATGCACAGCATCCCAGCTCTGCCCTGCAAGAAACTACAGAAGAGTGCACCGCTCTCTCAGGTCAGACATCCTTAAGTGTAGCCGGAGATATTTCCGATCCCGCCTTTGTTAATGAGTTCATTCGGACTGCTGCCTCTCACCTCGGGACTATAGATGTGCTTATAAACAATGCCGGCATATCCTTTGTCGGACTGATACAGGATACCGACGATGATACCTGGCAAAAGGTAATAAACACCAATCTCTCAGCAGTCCATTACTGTACCCGTGCGGTCATCCCTTATATGCTGAAAAACAAATCCGGAAGCATAGTTAACGTTTCCTCCGTCTGGGGAAATGCCGGAGCCTCCTGTGAAGTTGCCTATTCCGCTTCAAAAGGCGGAGTCAACGCATATACAAAAGCAGCCGCCAAGGAGCTCGCACCTTCGGGTATTTCCGTAAATGCCGTCGCTTGCGGCTGTATAAAAACCGATATGTTAAATGTCTATTCCGAGGACGAACTAAACAACCTTGCGGAACAGATCCCTGTTGGCAGACTCGGCACACCTGAGGAAATCGCCGAGATCATACTTAAGCTTGCAGAATGCCCGTCATACCTCACCGGTCAGATAGTGACCGCTGACGGTGGCTGGACTTAATCCACCAGTCTCTGTATCAGCTTGGCAACCTTTTCGGCAGCCCTGCCGTTTTCAACTATACCTATATTGTCGAAGAATTCTTCCTGCTGCTGCCTGTATCCTTTTCTGTCATAGGAAAGGATATTTTCATACAGCTCCTTTTCGGTCCTTGCAATAGGGAACGGGAGCTTTTCATAGTCAAAATACATGCCGCGGGTATCATCGTATTTCTCAAGGTCGGTGGCGTAAAGGAAGACCGGTTTTCCGACGTAAGCCATCTCAAACATGCAGTTGGAATAGTCGGTTATCAGAACATCGGCGGCGGCGAGTATGGAATACAGATCGCTGAACTCGTTACCGTCTATTATCCTCTCCGTCTCGTCAAACTTAAGATATGCGCTGTTTATATGGTTTACCCTTGACATTGCCAGCGGATGGTATCTCGTTACTACGACAAATTTCCCTCCGAATCTGGCTTCTAAGGCATTGATTATGCTGCCTGCAGTTTCATTGCCCCTCTCTTCATACGGAGAAACAGAATCCCTGTAGGTAGGCGCATATACAGCAATATTTATCCTTAAATGATCTTTTTTCTCATCGGTGTCCGCACCGCTTTCCTTCATCTTGAAAGCTTTGATATATGCCTCGTTAAGCAGCCTTCTGAATACCGAATCCGCAAGCCTTGACAAGAGCTTTTCCCTCATGGCACCGGCGCTGAACCTTACCGGCCTTATGAGAGTATCCATTCTTGCAGATCCAAAACAGAATATCTTCTTTTTAAATCCGAACGCACGTCGGTAAAGCTCGTTGCACCACTCGCTGTTTGATATGTAGATATCAGTCATCTGAGTGTCCCTTATCGCATTCCTTATGTATTCGGGCGAAAGATAATCCCTGCAGTCAAGCTCAAGCCTCTTTAAAGGAAGGCTTCCGTGCCATGTCTGGATATAGATCTGATTTCTTCTTTTCTGTATATAGCTTTCCTTCCGGTTGCAGTCGACCCAGACTCCTGCGGTCGAAAGCGCATAGATAGCTGATTTGGAATTTGTCTTCAGAAAAGTTATGCACTGTGCATCCTCGTTCATCTCTTCCTTAAGCGGAGGCTTGTTCGTGATAAAAAACACCTTTTCGGCTATCATGGAATTGGTATAATTCGTTGTCCTTTTGAGAAGACGGACATAGTTCTCCGCAATCCATCTGGGGTTATCTCCGTATCCCCATACATTGCTGAAAACCACCTTATCCTTTTCTACCTTGAACATGCTGAAGAGCTTAAACTCTTTTTCTATGATCGATTCCCGCATGCTCCTGTATTTTACAATGGCTCCCTCGGGTGCTATTCTTTTCATGTCGTTCCGTATATCCACAGCATCCTCCTTGATCTATAGCAGGTAACAATAACTTTTCCCTTGTCAGGTAGCGGGATCCGGTCTCGTTACCGATCTTAATATTTCAAAAAACTCTCTTCCGGTCCTTTCCCAGCTAAGATCCTTAAGAACCGATGAAGCTTTTTCATCCATTTCCTTTAATCTCTCAGGATTTTCCGTAGCATCCTTTATCAGACCGGCTATATCCTTATCCCCGATCCTTGTAAAGAGCGCCGTTTCCTTTCCGAAGAAATAAGGGTAACTCCCGTCTTCAAACTCTATGACCGGAAGTCCTGCCGCATGCATCTCGTAAGGAACAAGGGAAATGTTGCTCATGGATGCTACCATTCCGAAATCGGCTTTTCTGTAAAGGTCATTCAGCTCCTGCCTGTTTAACTGTCCGAGATTCCTTCCTCCTTTGGGAGTAAAGGTCTTTGCTTCTCCGAAATAAAGCACCTCAAGCTCCATACCGAAGCTTTTTAATTTTTCAGCCGTATTTACGAGCATGTAAGGGATAAGATCCGGAAGACGCTTCCCGTAATACTTTAGATACACGGCTATCGTAATCTTCTTTTTATCCCTGTAGCTTTCAAAATCCCTTTCGGACTTCTCATAACCGGTGCTGTCGTAAGGGAAGCTTACCGTATCTATTAGAAGCTCCCGTTCTTCCCCCGCAACATCCTTTATCGTAGTATTTCTTCCGTCCCTTACGGCGCCAAACTCCTTAAGTATCATCTCCCGGTTCCAGTCACCGAGACTTACCATATGGAGCCCCTGAAGATAGGTATTCCTGCACATCAGGTACTCTTCGCCGAAGGTATAGAAGAACGGCTCATAATCCTGAACAAAATACATCTTATAGGAGTTTTCGAATCTTTTGGCAAAGAAAACAGTGTCCCAGGAGGAAGCCACAACCACATCCGGAGCTTTTATCTTTCCTTTTTCTATGGCAGCAAGATATCTGTTTATCGGAAATACCCTACCCTTATACCCCGGAAGGTTCGCTCCGGCACAAAACTCAGCCTCTTCCTTTGACTGTTCCTTGCAGGAGAGATAGCACACTTTTATGCCCAGCTTTTCAAGCTCTGTCCCAAGATGCAGTATGGAAGTCTGTCCTCCGTGAAATCTTACCATCCTTGTTATTATAAACGTGACCGTCCGGATCCTTTCGGGTTTTTTCAGTGAACAGACCGAAGGGTCATAGTTGTCCAAAATGGCTTTTAACCGGAAGCTTTCCGTACGATACTCCACGTTATGCAACAGACTTAAGGTCCGTCTTTTTGTCTCTCTGATAATAGCTTCAGTCCTGCTCATAAACTCTTAGGCTCCTCTAAAAACCTGCGGATGACATCCAGTACTCTTTCCGAAGCATGTCCGTCATCATATTTATTATATGTTTCCCGAAACTTTTTAAGCTTTTCCCTGTAATCTGCCCTTTTTGAACCGTTACTGTCTTCGCTTCCCTCAAATGCTTCCCTGATATCCCCGATCAGCTCTTCTTCGTTTTTCGATATCGGCCCGGGTGCGATCTCTTCAATATCCATATAGAAACCGCGCAGGGATTCCCTGTATTTTTCAAGATCGTAACAGAAAAAGAACATCGGTCTGTCAAGCACGGAATAATCAAACATCGCCGAGGTATAGTCCCCGATCAACGCATCAGCCTTTAAATATAACGATGTGATATCTGTCTCGTTCCCGTATACCTTTACAAATCCGCTGTCAATACAGGATTGGGGGATATCTCCCTTTTTCAGCTTAACGAGATAATGCAGCTTGAGCATTATCCTGTATTTATCCCCGAGGGCTTTTTCCAGCTTAACAAAATCGGGACGGGAAGGACATTTATAAAACCCACCGCTCAAGTACTCGTCATCCCTCCATGTCGGAGCGTATAAGAGAACCTTTTTATGAGGCTTCCCGGCTTCCGGTGCAGTATCCTCAGCCCTAAAGCCTTCCCTTACCAGCCTGTCATTTCTCGGATATCCGGTCGTAAGCACTTTGCCCTTATATCCGAAGCATCCGGGAAATACCGAAGCACTGAAGTCATTCTGTGCGATAAGGCAATCCCACTTCCCGGACTCTTCCGTAAAGGAATCGGTGTATGCTTTAAGATCTCTTTTCTCTCCCGACATGTTTAAGCTCAGCATATCAAGTCCGAGCTTCTTTAACGGGGTTCCGTGCCATGTCATAAGATAAAGGGCCTTCTTCCGTTTAACAAGATACGGTTCCTGGCGGGTATCAAAAACCCATATCCCCGATGTTGCCATATGGAAATAGTATCTCAGCCCACCGTATCTTACTGTTTTACAGCCCTTCGGCAAAAGCTTTCCCCCGTATTTCTTGACCATGTTGAAGAAGTCCCCGTTAAACGCCCAGATCTTTCTGACCTCTTCAAACCGTGTATCTTTAATCATTTCCTCATACACGGCCCGCGGATTTCCGGAATAATTCCTCCCCATATTGCTCATGAACACCGCTTTTTTCCTGTTTACGGGAAGGATTTTGGCCATGCAGTGATATATGAAAACCAGTATCTTCTTTAAAAAAGCCTTCATCAATTAAACTCCGAATACCCTCTTTACTATCCTGTCGGAAGCATGTCCGTCATCAAGGTAACAGAACTTATCACAGAATTCCTTATACTTATCCTTGTATTCATGCGTTACTACATCTATGTTCTCCAGAGCGTCCAGAACCTCTTCGTTGGTCTTTAAGAGCGGTCCGGGACAGCCTGTTGTCATATCAAAATAGAATCCTCGGAGTACGCTTGCATACTTGTCAAAGTCGTAAACAAAGAACAGTATGGGTCTCCTTAAGTTTGCGAAATCAAAGAATACGGAAGAATAGTCCGTGATCAGGATATCGGATATCAGATAGAGCTCGCCGATATCGTTGTAACGGCTCTGGTCCATTACGAAATCGTTATCCTCTTCCGGAATTTCCAGGTTGTCCGCAATAAAATAATGTGTACGGAGTATAAAGAAATATCTGTCCCTCAGGCTCTTCATCATCTCAAGATCGAGAGGAAGGGAGAACCTGTATTTCGCGGGTCCGTAGTAATCATCATCCCTCCATGTGGGAGCATACAGTACAACCTTCTTATCGGTCGGGATACCGAGTTTTTCCTTGATCTTTCTCGCTCTTTCATCCCTGTCGTCGCCGTAAAGGAGATCGTTTCTGGGATAACCCAGCTCCAGAATCTTTTCCTCGGGATAAAGGAATGCGGATTTAAAGCATTCCGTAGAAAACCGGTTGTCTGAAAGCAGATAATCCCAGTTCCTCGACTGCTTATAAACCGTCATCTTATACTTGGGACTGAAGGAATGAACATCCTCCATGTCAAATACCAGACGCTTAAGCGGCGTTCCGTGCCAGCACTCAAGGAAGGTTACACCGGGTCTCTTTTCATACCATGCGGGCTGGCGCATGTTGTTTATCCATACGGAGCATCTTGCAACATAATAGAAATAACGCAGTGAAAACTGTTTTACTTCCTTGTGCTTTCCGGGTATCTTTGCTGCCGCATTGTCTATGCACCAGACAAATTTCGGATTCTTGGCGATTATTTCACCCTTGTCAAGCTTTCCTTCCGCTTTCAGTTTAAGCATATATTCATATATATACCTGCAGCTGTCGCCGTAGCTTCTTCCAAGGAAGCTTTCGAAAAGGATGACGTTTTTCTTTATGGATAACTTACGGAATATGCGTTTATAGATATTCCACTTCCATTGCATCCATGTTCCGAACAGACCTCTCTTTTTCTTCTTCATGGAATAGAAAGTCGCTGTCCTCTTTGCTCCCTTGACATTTCCTCTTGCCAGCTTCTTTATGATCTTCTTCTTCCAGAAACGGTATCTCTTTCTCTTAAACTTGTATTTCGGGATTTTTTTCATGAAAGGAACGAACTTCCCTATCTCATCCTCCGTCCAGGTAAGCCCCTGCGGGTGCTTTCCCTTGGTCATCTTCCTTAAAATATATGACAGGAGATAATTCTCGAGGTAAGCAAGCGTTACATTTTTTCCTTCCTCGTTCTGCTGCCCGTTTTCCTCGGCTATCTTCCACGCCTCATCCAGGCTCTTTATAAATTCGTCCTTTTTTCCTTCAACTTCCTCCTGCAAAAGGGACGGCATTCTTACGGAATCATTGTGGCTTCTCTTGTAATACCTGACTCTTGTCTCGGTTATCGTGTTTTTTCTACGGTTTACGATAAAGGTCTTTGAACAAAGCCTTGTCATAAACGGAAGATCGCTGTAATACCTATAATCCTCGTTAAATCCTTCGGTAATAAGGTCTCTTTGTATGAGGATACCTACGGCAGTGGCGGAACCGTGCCAGTAATGTACCTGTACCACTCCTTCCTCATCCTCATCGGATTCATCACGCTCGTCCTCGTCAACCTCATTCAGGTCAAGAGCTTCCTCTCCGAATTCATCATCCGCCTCATCAGCGTTCTCTTCCTCTTCGGCCGTCGTCTCGAGTTCGGCGATGATGGATGCTTCCTCTTCGGCTTTTGCCTGAGCAGCCATTTCCTTTTTCAGCCTGCGTTCTTCTTCCTTCTGGAGCTGCCCGTCACGCTTAAACCAGGTCTTTTTCCTTAAAAGCCTTATCATCATCCCGGGATTTTCTTCCCACTTTGCGACAACAGCATCAAGTGCGCCCTCCGAAAGATAGTCGTCACTGTCAAGGAACATGATAAATTCGCCGGTTGATTTCTCTATTCCTATGTTTCTTGCCACTGCAACACCCTTGGGATCGTTTTTCTTTGCCTTGGTAGAAAAAACCTTTATGTCCAGCTCCGGATAATCCTTAACTATCGCATCGATATCCTCCGTGCAGCCATCCTTTATCAGCAGGACTTCAAGCTCGGGATAATCCTGTATCCTTAAACTGTCAAGACAGTCACGTAAATAATTATCTCCCCGATAATGCGGAATTATAATACTGATCTTCATTGAAGCATCTCCTCATACTTTGCACAGATTTTTTCGGCTTTACCGGATGCAATGACCCTGCCGTGATCAAGGATTATCGCCTTGTTGCAATTTGCAAGTACCTGATCGCTTGAATGCGATACGAAAAGCACCGTTACGCCTTTCTTCATCATCTTCTCAAGCCTCTTGGAACTTTTTTTCCTGAATTTCGCATCACCTACGGAAAGAACCTCATCCAGGATCAGGATCTCGGGTTCAACAACCGTTGCGATAGAGAAACCAAGTCTTGCCTTCATACCCGAAGAGTAATTCTTTACCGGAACGTTTATGAAATTACCAAGCTCAGAAAAATCAACAATGTCCTTAAAACGTTCCTTTATGAACGACCTGGAATAACCAAGCATGCTCCCGTAAAAATATATATTCTCGGCTCCGGTATAATCCTTGTCAAAGCCGGCACCGAGTTCCAGCAGAGGAACGATATTGCCTTTTACCGTCACAGTACCCTCTGTCGGCTTAAGCACGCCTGCTATACATTTAAGAAGTGTGGACTTTCCGGCTCCGTTCAGTCCGAGTATACCTACACGGTCTCCCTTGCGGATCTTAAGGTTTACCTCTCTGAGTGCCCAGAAATCCTTATAGTTAAGCTTCCGTTTTATAAGTCTTACGAAATATTCCTTAAGGTTGTCCACCTTTTGTTCCTGTATCCTGAAACGCACCCCGAGGTTTTCGGTAACAATGACCTTCGGCGGCAGTTTCTTCTTCTTTTTTAGCTCTTTCTTTTTTTTCTTCTTCTTTTTGGGCTTTACGGGTTCTTCCGTTACCGTATCGGCGTCGCCGGCATTTCCTAAGACATCTTCCCCGTCTTTTGCCCGGTCTTGAGCCGCTGCATTTTCCTTACTCTCAATTTCTGTCTTAAGACTTTCATTTTCGGAAATTGTTTTTGTATCGGAATTTACCTCAACAACGGTCTCATCTTTATTTTCTGCCATAATCTTACTCCGGACCCTATGTTCAAAACCTTAGACATAGAGTATGAACTTATCCTGTTTTCTCCAGAACACAAATACTCCCAGCATAAATACGACTACAGAGAATATCAGTGAAAACCAGAGATGATACATATCATTTTCAAAACTCCTGCCAAATACCGCATCCCTGAACAGGACTATCAGCGAATACAGGGGATTACACTTGAATATCCACTCATTTCCGGGATTCTTCAGATTCTCAACCTTGTAGAATATGGCGCAGGTATACATTATCAGCATGCATGCGACAGTCCACAGGTACTCCAGATCCCTGAAAAAAACACTGTAAGTGGAAAGCACAAGTCCCACTCCCATGGTCATTATCAATATGATGATCATGGGTATGAAGGCCTGGAAAATATACCATGTAAGCTTAACCTTTTCAAATATCATAACTCCGGCAAGAACCAGAAGGGATATTATGAACATGATATAGTTCGAAATCACGGCTGAAAGCGGATACATGTATTTCGGAACATATACCTTTCCTATCATGCTGCCGTGTTTCCTGACCGATTTCAGCGCTACCTTTGTCCCGTTCGAGAAAAAGCCGTATAAAAGCCTTCCGCACAGGATGTATACCGGGAAATTGTCATCCCCTTTTCCCAAAAGATTTGAGAATACAAGCGTGAGGACTATCATCGTGAGCAGAGGCTCCAAAAGAGTCCAGAATACTCCGAGGATGGAACTCCGGTATTTTAGCTTTATGTCTTTTTTTACCAGTTCCCAAAAAAGAAACCTGAATTTCTTTAGATTTTGAATAAATATCTTCATATTGTTTATCTACCGGTCATTCCGCATTTGAATTTCCCTGATCGGGAGTCGTCTGATCGTTGGGCTGCTGATCCCCTCCCTGATCCTGTGGCTCCGAAGGGATCTTCTCTATCGTAACCTCCACTTGTCCGAGCTCGAGTATAAGCCCACCTACATACTCCGTCATGAGATTGAGCGGGTATTTATTGGGCTGGGTCAATCCTGTCACATCAATGTAAAGATCAAAGTCATTTGGCTCAATATTCAGCATTTCCTCCGCTTTTCCGCGTACCCTGAGCCTTGACTGTTCTCCGAGAGTCAGGATGTATCTGAACTGTTCCCTGTCCGCGCCCCTTATGGTAATATGATCCTCTTTAACATCAAGGATCTGTTCCATCATTGCTATGATCTGGATCTTGATACCCATGGTCTTTGTCTTGTCAACCAGCTTTATGCCTTCAACAGGATAGGTATCCTCGATATACTCTTCAAGATCTATCTGTTTTTCCACATCCTCCGATGCACCTGAAATATCAATCGGTATCGTAATGACTTCAAGCCTGTTCAGGGTTTCTTCATCCGCAGTAAGCTCAATCTCCTTGGGTGCATACTCGATTTCACCGAGATAGTAATACTCAAGCGGCCTGCCCTCCGCACGTACGGCAAGAGGAATTGCTTTAATGGGATGGATCACCAGATGTGCCGTGATAGTTTCAGGCTCAAGAGTTACTTTCTTTGCGTCTATCTTCTGTCCTTCCTCATCTACCGCATAAAGAGGAACCTCCAAATCTCCCGAATCCTTAAGTCCTTCTACACTGACCTCGGCCACGATCTCCTTTACTTTCTCAATCTGACTCTGGGCACCCTTTACGCTTACAAGCGAAGTATTGGTGGTCAGGCTGTAAAGGCTGTAGCCTTCCTTGACTCCGCCGACGGTTTCTATTCGTATGCTCTTTGACTCGGTAAGCTCTGATTCAAGTATTATCGCCATGGAATCGGTTTTTGCCGCCCATTCAAGATCGCTTTCGTGTTCATATTTACAGATTACCTCTATCGGCACCATCTTCATGCTTGAAAATGAATTAAAATCCGCGGTTGCTACAAAATCATCGGCATCTATACTGTCAACATACGAACGGCGTCCCTTGACCCTTATGTCAATTTTCTCTCCCGACTCGATTATGTAACCGTAACCCCTTGATCTGATAACATCATCATTAACTATCGTTACCGGTATGTCGGATATGGTCTTCGTAACTGTGGGATCCTCTATGTTCATCACGGAAAACCATAAAAGCAGTGCCAGCAACACCGAAAGCAGCTTTAAGCCGATATTGTTTGAAATAAATTTCTTCATATGCTACCTTCCCGCTTTCCTTGATATCTTGTCATTTTTTTCAATCCTGTTATTCTTTACCGCACGATCGTTACGGTTCAGCCTCAAAAGCCCCTTCTTCTTCGGAGCGTCTTCACTGTTCCTGCTCTGGAGCTCCTTTAAGCTGTCGTACAGCGCTTCTCTTGAAACATTCCTGTGAAGCTCTCCGTTCTCCGCTATGGAGATGCTTCCCGTCTGCTCGGAAACAACTATGGTAAAGCTGTCGGTCGCCTCGCTGATGCCGACTGCCGCCCTGTGCCTGGTACCAAGCTCCTTACTGATCCTTAAACTGTCCGAAAGGGGAAGATAACAGGTTGCCGCAGTAATCCTGTTTCCCCTGATTATAACGGCTCCGTCATGAAGCGGAGTATTATGCTCGAAAATATTGATAAGAAGCTCGCTGCTGATCCTTGCATCGATCATGATACCGGTTGCCTCATAATCATCAAGGCGCTGCTTTCCTTCTATTATCATAAGGGCACCTGTTTTAACCTTTGCCATGTCACAGGCTGCTTTTACAAGACTGTTTATGGTCTCCTCGGAAAAGGGTTCCTCTGTCTGATTGCTCCCGAAAAAAGGAGTGACAAGATTGATGTTTTTCTTACCCAGCTGTTCCAGCGCTTTTCTGAGCTCCGGCTGGAACAGGATGATCACAGCGGTAATGGATACCATGATACCGTTTTGGAACATCCATAAGATAACATCAAAATTAAGGATCACTGCTATTAGATAAAATACGAACAGCACAACGACACCCTTCATGAGTGCCCACGCACGCGTTTTTTTCATCCATTTGATAATATTGTAGATGATAATGGCTATGAGAAAGATCTCGACGCCGTCCATAACACCTATCTTTATCATCTTAATAGGTTCCAACAACCCGCTGAAAAACTCTTTAATAGTTTCCATCCTGATTCTCCGTTTGTTTATTTATCATCTTCTTCCCCATCGGTAAGAAGCAGCTCTTCTTCATAATCATCTTCCGGTAACTCTATACTGTCTTCTTCAAGATCCGACGGCTTCCCGAGAAGCTTGACCGAACCCGAATTTCTGTAGGACGGTGCGCGGTATTCCTTTACATCTTCCTCCTCGGGCTCCTCCGGCTCGTCTTCTTCGGAGAATTCCGGCTCGTAATCCTCATCCTCCGTTTCATCCTCGTCTTCATAATCTTCACCGTCGACGGCGGATCTGTTATAATGTTTGATATCCATCTCCCTGAGGCTTATATTGACCTTTGGAACAGCCTTTACGTAATAGTAATAATCGTCATCCTCAAACTGCACCCTTTCCACGGCAGTATAATCCAGAACCCTTTTCATATAATCGCAGACCATTGCTATGGCTCCCGATACAACGCTCATAAGAATAAGCGTTCCTATCGTAACGGTCACATCATACTTAAGATCGGCTATGAGGAATCCCAGTATATTTACCATGACTCCGGCGCCGAGCGATATCTCAAACGAATAATCAAACGCGAATCTCCTGATAAACCATACGACTGTGATGACAATCGAAAATACGACTATCATCATTATCATCTGCTTGTTTGCGATCAGGGAATCAAATATGTCCGTGTAAAGCTCAACCACGTCATCGATCTTTCTGCTTATCTCTCTCGTCGCCGCAACCTTTACGACATCCAGCAGGTGATAAATGACAACACCGCAGACCGTAGGAAGTATCGATACGGGATTTGATATGCTTCCCATCAGTATGGGGATCGCATAATGCAGATTATATTTTGCAAGCACCGGCAGCGCTACCGCCACTATAACCTCTTTCGGGCTGAACCTCAAAAGCATCGCATACAGAATGATGAATATGAACAGCAAAAGCACCGCCACAAACAGATTGACACTGTATACCTGCAGGAGTATCAGAAGCATCGCAAGAAACGCCATAACCGCGTTGGGTGTTATCGCGGATACCACCGAAAGGATCACTACTATCGATATCTTTGTAAATTTCGGATCGAATCCGAGCGATGAATTTATCGATGAAAATACCAGAAGGGCAAAAAAGAATTTGACTACGGGATTTACCACAGCCCTTATCTTCTGATAGGCCTTCAGGATAATTTCCCTTATCTCAAGAATAATGGTTATCATTCCTCGTCCTCCTTAACTACGCCATCCTCGACCAGATAGAAATGATTAAGCTTTCTGAGCATCCTGAAATACTTCGCAAGTTTTTTCCTTGATGCGGCATATTTTAAAGAATAACCGAGCATGGCAATGACCACATACACCGTAAGTACGATAACATAGATACCGAGAACCTTCATTCCGAGCTCTTTGAAATCTATGATAAATGCGTTATCCAGAAAATACTCCAGCTTATATACCGCTGCCACCACAAGCAGGAGCACATAAGCTATTGTTACGGCGATACCCGTCTTCCAGGCCTGAAGCCTTGCGTAATCCCCCTTATAATACTTGGCAAGCTTAAGGTCCTCTTTTCCGTCTTTTTTTTCATATATGGCAAGCTTAGTCATAAGCCTTATCTTTCGTTCATTAAGCATAAGTTTCCTCCTCACACTATTTCCCAAATTACTATTATAGCACAACAGTCTCTAAAATGGAAGAAGTTTTTATAACAAAACGCTTATCGCACAAAAAAAGCCTATACCTTCGTATAGACTTTTAACTTATCCGTTTCTTTCCCTAAGCTCCCGGAAAAATCTCTGCAACAGTGCGGTACTTTCCGGACCGCATACATCCCTTGTTATCTCTGCCTGATGGTTAAAAGACGGATTTTCAAGCAGGTTAAGTATTGAGCCTGCACATCCCGCCTTGGGGTTCATTGCTCCTATGACCACCCTGTCGATCCTCGACTGGATTATGGCTCCGGAACACATCTGACAGGGCTCTAATGTCACATACATCGTACAGCCTTCAAGCCGCCAGTCACCCAAAACCTTACATGCCTTGCTTATCGCCGTTATCTCCGCATGGGCAAGCGCAGTCTTTGCGCTGTTCCGACGGTTAAAGCCCCTTCCGATTATTTTTTTGTCATACACTATCACGCACCCGATCGGTACCTCGCCCCTTCGCAGGGCACATTCGGCCTGTTTCAGAGCTTTCTTCATGAAAAAGATGTCATCCTCCGGTGTTAACGGAGTATGCAATACGTTTTTTGCTGCTTCCGGTTTCATTCTGCTTCTCCGTTTCCCTCGGCGTCAAGCCTGTACAATAACAGATCCCTGTTGCGCCCTCCTACCTTGTGAGCGCCGCGAAGCACCTTCTCAAACCCAAACCCAAGCTTTTCTATCAATGCAACCGAAGGCCTGTTTTCCGGAAGTATCTCCGCATATATGCTCTTAACCTTAAATTCCTGTGCTATCTTCGGGATCAGAAAAGCTGCCGCTTCATGTGCATAGCCTTTTCCTCTCTCCCTGAAATCCGTTTTATAACCTATCTCCCAGAGCCTTTCACCCTTTTTCCCCATAAGACCGAAGGTTACGTTCCCGATGACGTAATTCATATCCCCTTTCAGGAAAAGATAATACCGTGCCCCCTCACCTTTCATGAAGAGCCTCTGTTCGGCCTGTACCGCCTTCAGCTGGTATTCCATCGTAAAATAACTGTCGTTAAGCTCCATGTCCCATCTTGAAAAATCCTCACGGTTTCTTATGAGATAGGCGTTTATCTGCTCCGCAAAAGACTCGTTGCCGATGGATAATATAAGATGTTCGGTTTCATATCTCAGATTCATGAAAAATCCTTCTTCCTCTTTTTTGTCCGATGCAGTTAATGACTTAAACCACTCCCCTGAGCCGGGTATCCGGGATATTGGGTAAAAGTATATCCCTGTAATGTTCCATGGTCTCAACAGGTACCGTATACAGTCCGTCAGCATCTATCTGCTCGCCGGACGATCTGTAGCCCTGAAGGAAATATGCCTTTGCACCTTTTATCCATTTACCAATCTTTTCAAAGTCCGTTTCGTCATGGATCCCTCCGACGACCGTAGTCCGAAACTCGTAATCTGTTTTTTTCTCGGCTCCGTATCCCATGATAATATCCACGCTTGAAAATATCGGCTCCATATCAAAGCTCGCAAGCCCGGCCGCCTTTGCGTAATTCCCCGGGGCGGCTTTTATGTCCATTGCTATATAGTCCACAAGCCCGGCTTCAACCAGTCTCTTCACCGTCGAAGGATTGGTCCCGTTCGTATCAAGCTTGACCAGCAGGCCTCTTTCCTTTACCTTGGAACAGAACTCTTCCAGATCTGCGTTTAATGTCGGTTCACCCCCGGTTATAGCAACTCCCTCCAGCCTTCCCTTTCTTTTGTCAAGCAGCTCAAATACCTGCTCGTCCGGGATGACGGGTTCACTGTTCGGATTTAAGACCAGACCCGCATTATGACAAAACGGACATCTGAAATTACAATGTCCCGTAAATACCGTACAAGCCATCCTCCCCGGATAATCAAGAAGCGATAGCCCGCTTATACCGTGTATCTTCATGATCGTCTCCGCAGACGGCGGATAAATTTATCTTCCCGCCGCTCACATTTTTTATGATAAAAAGAAACCGTCCGAAGACCGGTATCGCTGCCGTAACCTCGGGCGGTAATTTCCTTGTTTTAACTGTATGATCAGAATACCAGCTCCACATCCCTGATCAGTACATCGGTGTAACTGAAGGAAAGAGTTTTAAATCCCTCATCATTATCTACCTTTACGCAGAAAACATAAGGATGCATTTCCTCGATAACTCCTTCTTCCTCGTCAAAACGGTTACGTCCCTGATTGGTCCTGATAAGAACTTTTTTTCCTATGTTGTTCTGGATCAGGCTGTATACCTTGTTCATGTTGGCAGGCTGTCTCATTTGCGTCCTCTTTCCCGCTGTCAATGCATTTGAGTCTTATAGTCTGACAGCGTAAACTATGATAAAGACCCTTTGTATTGTATCTCCAAATGTTTCACCACAATATGTAGTGTATTCTATCACATCACAGCTGTAAAGTCAAAAATTGTTTACGTGACAAAAGAGGCACCCTCCCCAAAAATGCTAAAAACTGCACAAAAACAGAATCTGAATTTTGTGCAGTTTCTACAAAGTATATTTTAGTTAATCTTACAACAAACTTTTTGATTTGTGCTTATTGCACAATCCAATCTGTCAAATTTTGTGTGAAGTATACAAAAATTTAACACCTGCCGGACTTTTTTATCCAAGCTCTTCTATCCATTTATTAACCTTTTCAAGAGTGGTCTCCATCGTCCTCTGGGAAATATCGGGAAGCTCGTCCCCCCATGCTTTTTTAGCCTCTTCAAAGCCCTGCTTTATGGCATCAAGCATATCTTTAGCGGCTTCAGGGTCATTACCTGCAAGAGCCTTTGCAAAATCAAGCATTCTTTCCGAGGTCTGCTCAACTCCCCAGTACCCGTCCTCTGCGATATCCGCCTGTGCCTGCGCCCTTGTTTCTTCATCAACCTCAAGGTTCTTAAAGATATCCGCAAGATTGGTACCGTTCTCAAAATCCAGCACTCCCGCCTTTGCTATGGCCTGACCCTGTTTTGTCATCATCTTTTCCACAAGGGATCTTAAGGATGCCATCCTTTCATCCGCCTCTGCCTTAAGTCTTGCGATGGTCTCAGCGTCAACCTTACGTTCCTGCTTTACGGAAACGTCCTTCTCATCACTTTTTTCATATATGGCAGCCTCTGTGTTTTCAGACTTTACGGATGAAGTATTTTCGTTCCCGGTCTTTTTACTGCGATCGCTATATGATGTCTTTCCAGTGGTGAGTCCTGTGTTTGTAGTAATTCCGTTTACTGACATAGTAACCTCCGTTCTGTGTGCCATACGCCCCTTTTCAGCCTCCCTGCCAAAGAAACGTACTTTGTCTATAGTTATACATTTACTATATCGGTCATTTTCCTTCAGCAGTTTATAACAAAAATCTGTTATGGTTGATTTTTTTTATGAATTATATTATAATCGTGACGTTAATGTTATTTTGAATTTTGAGAATCGCACAAGGAGATAAAAATGAAAAAGATCATATGTAAAATATTGACGCTTTTAGCTGTCTTTTCCGGGGTATTCGTACTGTCGGCAGCCTTTCCCGCAGAAGCGGCGGCAAAGCTCAGCAAAACCGAAGCAGCTCTGGACGTCGGAGAAAACGTAAAGCTGAAGGTTAAAGGCACCTCGAAGAAGGTTACCTGGAGTTCAAGCGACGCAGCCATCGCCCGTGTCTCAAAAAAAGGTACTGTATATGCGCTTTCGGAGGGTACCTGCACGATAACCGCAAAGGTAGGCAAAAAAAGTCTGGAATGCAAGGTCACCGTAACCGATTCGGCCACCAAAACACTTGACTCTTCAGTTACCATAGGTAATATTAAGATCCCGATCTCTTCAAAGTGGGAAAAGGTGGATGTGGTAAGTACCGATAAGGTTTATCAGTATATCATCGATAAAACGGTCTACAAGGGGATCAGCATCCAGATCACTCCCTTAAGCGAAAAAGACTGCAGCGAATATAATTCCTCAAAGGAAAATTTTGAAACAGCATGTAAGATCGTAGTTGAGTCATTTAAAAAGGAATTTGAGTCAAGTGATGTCAAATACGAGATAATAGGAAACGGCAAAGGCTTCATCGGAAAGATCTCCGCTCCCTGCAAGATCAACGGGACAGGCGTATCCGCCACGATTTATCTGAAGATGAGCTCCAAGGAGCTTATACATATCATGGCACTGGAAATCGGAGATGCAACCTCCGTTACCGACAGGATAGTAAGAAAGATGTGCACAGAAGCAAAATAAGTCATAACTTTAAAAGCTCCCGCCTTTTACGGACGGGAGCTTTCAGACTGAAGACAAAGTCCGAGGCGACTAGCCTCGGACTTTGTCTTCAGTCTGTTGTGTCACCACTGGTGACACTTTTTATTATCCTTCGGCATGGAAACTAAAAGAAGTAACACCTTGTTTAGCATAACTATCTAATGTACTGTTTATTGTTTGCCCAGGAGAAATCCAGATCTCATCACCCTCATCATCATCTGGATCCACGTAAACAGTGCAGCACCATGACAGATCGCCGTCATTATTTTTTATCTCAGGTGCCTGAACCTGCTGTCCGGAACCAACAGTTATAGTATATGAATAACTACTGCCAAATGAAGCGGTATACTGTATTTCTTTCGGCTTTGTATTCCATTGTGCGTAAAAATCCTTATTTCCCGTTTCGGTCGCAGAAATGACAGTAACCTGTGTTCCTCCGGACGAAGCTGTATACCATCCGGTGAAGGTCAGTGATGCGGTATCACTTCCCGTCATCAGTGTTTTTTCATATCCGTAAGTATATGAATCCGTAGATGTCGATCCGTTACCGTCTGTATTATGGTATGTAATAGTATAGGTTTCAGGTTCCCAGAGAGCATAAAGTGTTACATCCCCGGTTTCGGAAGAGCTTATGGAAGTAATCTGTTTTCCGCTTTTGTCTCCTCCTGCCGAATCATACCAGCCCAAGAACTTATATCCTGTCCTCTGTGCCGCTGCAAAACTGCTTACACCTACTCCTTCAGTATAGCTTGAAGGATTGCTTCCGTTTGTACCGCCGTTCAACTGATATGTAATATTATGTGTTTTCGGCGTATTTGTAAGCTCAGGCGTTGTGGTGAGCATCTGTGTAGGCGTAGGTGTCACTGTCGGAGCCCATGCAGCAGTAGGTGTAGGTTCAACATCAGAAGTGGGCTTTATGGTAGGGAACGGCGTCACCGTAGGTGTTGCCGTAGGCTTTATAATTATTATTGGAAGCGGTGTCGGCGTGGGCGTAGGCTTTGGTGTAGGAGTCGGCTTCGGTGTAGGCTTTGGCTTCGAAGTGGGTTTCGGTGTTGCCGTAGGTTTCGAAGTCGGTGTTGCCGTAGGCTTAAGCGTCGGTGTAGGTGTAGCCGTTGCCTTAGGGGTTGGTCTGGGTGTCGCCGTAGGTCTCGGTGTAGGAGATACGGTCGGCTCCTGAGAAGGTGTAGGTTCGGGTGTTTCCGTCGGCTCATCTGTTACTTCGGGTTCATCCGTCACTACCGGCTCATCCGTTACCACAGGCTCATCCGTTACCACAGGTTCATCCGTTACCACAGGTTCGTCGGTTACCACCGGTTCATCCGTTACTACAGGTTCATCTGTTACCACGGGGTCATCCGTTACCGTGGGTGCTGCCGTAGCAGTCGGTTCTGCCGTAGGTTCAGGCGTATTTTTCTTACTTTTCTCTATCATTTCTATAGTGTTTTGATCGAGAGAACCTGCCGCACCTTTTACTGTTTTGGGATCGAGCCCTTGAGGGAACAGATCTACTGCGTATTCTATATTTATTTTTCCTATGATTCCCTTAGGTATATCGTCGGTTTTCTCGCGGACCTTACCGGTATCCTTGTCCGGTCTGTAATCCTTCGGCTCCCAGAATACCTCCGTATCCTTTACCTGGCTCTTCTTTACGAAATCAGAGCCTGCGGTTTCTTCTACAGGCGTCTGGACATGGACGCCGTTTCCTGCTGTCAGTATCCTCTTGGTATAAACAACGTCGGAACCTTCTGTCATATATATGGTAACTTCCGTCTCGCCTTCATATACAAAGTTGTCCGTTATCCAGCATAGCTTGGTACCGTTGGTTCCCGCGTCATAAAGAGGCGAGTCTCCGGTTCCCTCATATTCTATTATCGAACCCTCGGGATCTGCCATATCCTTTCTTACGGAAGTGGCTGTAACGGTTCCTCTTATGGCCATGGTTGTATTAGGCGTTACTATGTTAAACGAGGCTTTTTCCGCAAGCTTGCTCTCAATCTCGGTAAGCATGTTTCCCTGTTCGACATAGATGATGGTCTTACTGTTTACCTCATCCCCGTCTGCCTGAAGGGATATAACCGTATTTTCCTCAAGATAAACATATTTGTCCCCGTCAAGCTTTAATCGGGCAAAGCTCCCGGCGGCTACATCAAGTCCGTCACCGGAACGGAGCTTCATCTCCGGACGGGCTTCCATAGACATTCCGTCCCTGTTTACGTTTACCTTTCCCTCAACTTCCATTACTATTATGGAACGGTATGCCTTATCCCCGCCGGATAAAACTATTATCAGGACAACGGCTATTACTACCGCTGCCGCACCGATTCCTCCAAATATCAATAGTTTTTTATTCATTCTGACCCTCCGTGATTTATACATCAGACTTGTCATTTATATATTCAGTAAACTGTTTTACAAGACCTGTGTCAAGCTTACCCTCGTCAGCCATGGCCGAAAGTATCGAAAGCGCCCTTTCCTTCGGCATCGCCTTTTTGTAAGGCCGGTCGTCAGCCGTAAGCGAATCAAAAATATCGGCTATCGTCATGATCCTTACTTCAAGCGGGAGCTTTTGGGCGGTTAATCCGTTCGGATATCCGCTTCCGTCAAGATATTCGTGATGTGCCGCCGCAAAACGCCTTACCAGCTTGAAATCATCCTGGAAAGAGATCTTTGAAAGTATCCTGTCCGTATAGACTACATGCATTTCTATGATTTTTCTCTCTTCCGCAGTAAGCGTGCCTCTTGCGACCATAAGCTCATGAAGCTCCTCATCTGTCAGGAACTCGACATTTTCGCTCTTTTCACGGTCAAATATGCATATGTCCTTCATTTCCCGAATTTTCTTAAGCTTTTCATCGTCGAGGAAAGACGCTTTATTGCAGTCTCTTATAAAATCCTGACCTTCCTTAAGCTGTTTCTTTAGCTTTTTATAACCTTCCTCGGTAATAATACCGTCGTAAAAATCTATCTTAAGCAGTGCCTCCAGATATTTCCACCTGTTCTCCATGATGGGAAGGCGGAAATCAAGCCTGTCGGATTTGTTCATTATCTCTAATGGCGTTATAAGCTTCCCGACATCGTGGACCATTGCCGCCAGTACAAGCTGCTCCCTTTCGCTGTCGGTTATATACTCAAAATCGGTCCGCGGTTTCTCCTCCCTCATCAGGAATTTTGCGAATCCGTCACAATACCTTGCCACATTAAACGAATGATTTGCATTATACGGCGTTCTTTCGTCAATTGCGGTGGTCAGCGAGGATACAAACGAATACAACATATCCCGCAGCTGTCTGACAAGTATCATGTTCGACAGGGAAATGGCGGCTTCCGAAGCTATCGAAAATACTATGCTGGCGTTTTCCTCCGAAAACGCGGTTATATTTCCGTCCTCTCCCTTCGCATTTATAAGCTGGAGCACGCCTATGACCTTACCGTCATGGTCTATCAGCGGAACTACGAGCATCGATTTTGTGTTATAGCCCGTTATGCTGTCATATTTTTTCGGTCCCTGCCAGTCAAAGGAGGAATCATTATATACATCGGGAATGTTTACGGTCTTTTTATGTATGGCTGTATAGGCGCATACATATTTTTCATCGAGTGAAACCGGAGGCATGGATTCTATCGGTTCCCCGTTGCCGCCCTGATACACATTCATGGTGTGGTTCCTGAGTATCATGAACTCCAGCTTCTTGTTTCTTAATATATATAATGTACCGGCATCACAACCGGATATGTCCATGCACTCGCTTATAAGTTTTTCCAGAAGTTTGGAATAACTCTTTTCCGCCGTCAGGCTTATTGCTATATCAAGTATTCTTTGAAGATCGGCCGTTATAGTCATTTCAATACCTCCCGATTGCAAAAACCTGTGCGTTTAAGATAATCATATGATTTTTCAAGCTTTTCTGCACCCGAAACCTCTATAAGTACGGAGGGATCGCATTCGAACAGTTCTTTTTCCTTTAATACCGTCCAATCAATGCTCCCGGAGCCCACCGGCAGATGCAGGTCTTCGCCCCCGTCGTTGTCATTTATGTGAATATGCTTTATATGTCCGGCGAGAGCATTTATCCAATCCTGTATGTCACATCCGGAAAGGTATGCATGCGCGATATCAAGACATACCCCGAAGTTTTGTCTGTCCGAAAGTCCGTCCGCCACTTTTGATAACAGCTCCGGGCTTTCATCAAACATGTTTTCAAGATAAATGTTCAGTCCGCGGTACTCATCACATTTCCTGCCCCAGTATTCGATATTTGCTTCCGTCCAGTTCTTCCTGTAGATGCCGGATTTAAACTCGGCCAGATAATTGGTGTGAAATACAACGCCTCTTACTCCAAGCTCCGAGGCTATTTCAAGGCTCTGCCTCACTCTTAAATCCGAGGCATTCCTTATCAGCGGATCGCGGCTGGATACGGTTATGTCAAGAAACGCTCCGTGCATGGTATCGTTCTTCGTATCTCTCCCGAGACTCTTATATACATTTATAATTTCTTTTGTCCTTGCCTTATCTTCAAGAATCTCCGGATTAAAGAATTCGTTATATTCAAAGCTTAATCCGTATTTTGATGAAATTTCGGCCCATTCCCCGGCTTTTTCGTATTCCGGTATGCACTCCAATACCATGTGTCCGCTACCCCGCTTTCCAACAGCTCCAATTCTATTTTACACAGACTCTGTAAACAAATATCTTCTTTTGCTTTCCCTTAAGAGGGATCTCTCCGACATCCTCTGTTTCTATCCTGTCTCCGAGACGCTTTTTAACCTCTTCGCTTATAAGTATCTCCCCCGCTTTGGCATTGCTCTCAAGACGGGCTGCCGTATTGACCGTATCTCCGATAGCTGTGTAGTCCATACGGAATTTACTTCCTATATTTCCGATGATCGCTTCCCCGCAGTTAACTCCGATACCGTAGCTGACCTTTTTTCCAAAACGTTCCAGAAGCTTTTCTCCCAAAGCCTCGGAAGCCTTTGCTATGTCACAGGCTGTCATAACGGCACGGTAAACATAATCGTCAAGATCAAACGGGGAGTTAAAGACAGCCATTGCCGCATCTCCTATGAACTTGTCCAATGTTCCCTTATTCTTGAATATCGCATCGGTTATTACGCCAAAGTATTCATTTAAGATCTCTACGACTTCTTTAGGATCAAGGTTCTCGGACATGGTCGTAAAGCCTCTGATGTCTACGAACAGAACCGCCACATCCTTGTTCCTGCCTCCGAGCTGCAGCTGATATGTACCCGAACCCGCAACATCATCAACGATCTCCGGCGCCACATACATACGAAATGCCCTGTTTATCTTTACCCTCTCGGAACGTGCCGAAACATAGTGATATACAACCATTCCTATCATCAGCATCACGCAGGAAAAGATCATGTACAAAAGCATGATGTAGATGCCGTTCCGGTAAAAGATCACGGATATGACCATATGCAGTATCAGCGTAGCGACCGCCATTATCACGCCCTTTATGATATTCACGCTCATCATCGCAAAGCAGAGGATGCCGCTTACGATCGCATAAATAACAGCCAGGACGGTCTGGTTTGCATCGGTCTGGAAACGTCCTTCAAATACAGCCTCCATTATATTGGCATGTATCTCTACTCCGTACATACGGGATTCGTCGCTGCCGTTCGAAAAAAGTATCTTAAAATCATCCTGGAGTCCCGAAGCATATGCCCCGACCATGACAATATTGTTAGCCAGGCTCTCCGCGGAAACTTCACCGTTTAAGATATCTATGAAGGAAACGCTGTCAAATCCCCCCGGACCTTCAGCATAGGAAAAACGGTATCTGTTCACCGGGTCGGATGCATAATCCGGTATGACTATGCCTGCGTAGTCAGGATGATTTTCGGCATATTTTTCGTTTTTCTTTACATATTCGGAAAATTTCTTAAGTATCTGTATGGAGAAGCTGTCATACCATGTCCCCTGATACCGCATGCCCGTAAATGCCGTAGTTATATAATCGTACATGTCGGGCTCACAGTTTGTAAGACCGTAAGAAACAACCTTTTCCAGTTCGTTATAGGGGTATGTTATGGAATCAATATGCACGAGATTGTCTATGGTGAGCTTTTCCCTTCCGGTTCCGTGTTCGGAAAGGCTGGCGTTTATGCCGACCACAACATTGCCGGATTCTTCGGCCGCTTCTGCAAAAGCCGCATCACCCTCCGGATCCTTGTTGCCCGTAAAAAGTAAATCGAATGCAATGACTGCGGGACGGTACTCTCCCGCATTGAGCCTGTTGATCAGATCGGCATATACCTGTCTGCTCCAGCCGGACTGCTGCCCCAAAGCATTCATCGTCTTTTCGTCTATCTTTATGATCGTTATCGGAAGTACGCTTACCGATTCCGTCTGATACACGCTGTCGGAAAATTGTATGTTCAAAACATTAAAAGTCCTGAAATACGTAAACAAAAACACACATACCGCAACCAGTACGGAAATGCCTATCCTTATACGCACGTCCGGCAGCGGACGTTTACGACCCTTCGCCATAGCATACTCCCTTCAATTCCTACTTCCCCGTATATCAAACTATAACAAAAACAAAGAATAAAATCAATATATTATTTGGCGGATTGACCTGACGTTTTTCGCAAATTCAGAGTACTTTTTGCCTGTTATTGCCTTGACGAAAACCGGGTTTTATTATACACTCCGATTATGGATCCCGTTACGGGATTAATTTGATTATAACAAAACAGAAGATATCCCCCACCTCTTAGCGTAGCGAAGGTGGGGGGAGATCTTCGTTTCAGGCGGGGTTCAAACCCCGACTGAAATGAGATGCGGAGCATCGTTTTGTTACCGAGGAAACGCTGAAGGCGTTTTTGAGGTGACTTTGACTAAAAACGGGGGTTTATGATCATGAAAGAAATGCCGGTTGTTAACAAGATCAACGGTGGAGTGTGCTGGGAGCACACATTTGAAAGGTTTTCGGCAGTATGCTATGTACCCGAAAACGATAAGGACGACGACTTACTGAACTACGGATTTATCGCTCCGTATCTGCTTGTCTTTTCACCGGAAAAGTTTTCCTTTGAAAAGGCTGCAGCTTTCGCAAAGGAAAACGGTTTCGAAAAGCTGGCAAAGGATTTTGCGACAAGCGTTGTATTCATATATCCTGCTTCGGCAAACGGATGGGCTGACGCAGAACCGACGATCTTTGACGAGATCCTTGAAAACTCAAGGATAAATCAGTATTATGAAAACGGCGTTGCCAAATGCTGGAACCGTTTTACCCATAAACTCGAGGATTATCACATCCGCGGTGCCATCTTCAGGACAAATCTCTTCGGATACGGGGCTTCCGCCGATTATATCGCAAAGAACTGCCTCAAGCACTTTGAAGGCGCAGGTCTCTGGGGAAGAGCGGACAGTGCGGCTGTTACCTGCATCCTGTCGGGTCTTTCGGTACTTCCCGATGTTCAGGCAGACGATATCCCTGTAATTTCAATAGGTAACAGTGACGGGATAAATGCAGCTCTTAAGGAAAAGATCAAATATCTCTATGTAAAAGAGACCGCCGACGTATATGCCGATTACTATGCATTTTCGCGCAAATTCAGACGTATGCTCGGCATCCTCGAGCTCGATCCCGATCTTGAGGCTGAAGGCATGGTCATCGAACCCGGCATCGAAACACTTACAACCTCAAAAGATAACGCCGGTGATGACAAGGGAACCGAAACCCACCGCGTAGGGTATTTTGCATTTTATAACAAAACCATATTCGACAACGGCCCCGCCCCGCTGCTTATCACCTTCCACGGTGGCGGAGACAGCGCGTTTTATATCGCATACATCTCCGGATGGGCTAAGATAGCTCACAGGCATGATTTCCTGCTGGTTTCAATAGAGCACCACCTGAACAGCACCGCAACCGAGATGACGGAGCTTATAGAAAGACTTAAAAAGAGATACCGCATAGATACTTCAAGGATCTACTGCAGCGGTTTCTCCATGGGCGGATGCAAAAGCTGGGATTTCATCGGAGAACATCCCTCTTTACTTGCCGCCGCAGCACCAATGGATGCAACCTTCGAGCTCGGCCTCAATGTATTCGGTCAGCAGTCAGCCTTTGAACTGAACAAAACGGTTCCGGTTCCGTGTTTCTATGCGGGAGGTGAGATTACTCCACTTCCCGAGCTTCCGTTCCAGGCTCAGAAATGCCTTGACAGGATAAAGTATATCCTCGAACTCAACGGTGCTGTAAAGAAATATGATGTTACGCTGGAGGACAAGGATAACTGGGAGAATAAGATCTGGGGCATTAACGGAGACGAGACCTATAAGACCTTCGATCCAAACAGGCAAGCAACTCTTACGATTGAATTGTTTAAGAATGCAGACGGAAAATGCTATAACGCACTCGGCTGTATCAGCGGTCAGGGGCATGAATGCAGAGAGCACACATGTGAAAATGCATGGAGGTTTATGTCCAACTTCCGCCGTCTTGAGGACGGAAGCATAGAAGGCGGCGAATTTGAAGCCGTTAAGGGCAGCTTTACAGAGGAACTCTAAAAAACACTTGCCTTTTCATAACTTTCTAGTATAATAGAAAATGTTAAAATTTGTCATTCGGGAGGATGGTATATGGATGCAGCTAAATGTATAGAAAACGGACTCGGCGTCCTTGGTATAGAGTTTGGTTCCACAAGGATCAAGGCCGTCATCATCGATGAGAGCTACAAACCGATCGCCGAAGGCGGTCATGAATGGGAGAACAGGTTTGAAAACGGAGTATGGACTTATTCTCTCGATGATATCTGGACAGGACTTAAGGACTGCTATGCGGATCTTAAGAAAAACGTAAAGGAAAAATACGGTGTTACCATAAAGAAATTTGCAGCCATCGGCTTTTCTGCAATGATGCACGGCTATATGGCCTTCGACAAAGACGGAAATCTCATGGTTCCCTTCAGGACATGGAGAAACACCATTACGGGCGAAGCTGCCGAGAAGCTGACAAAAGAGTTTAATTTCAACATACCTCAGAGATGGAGCATCGCCCATCTTTATCAGTCGATCCTAAACGGAGAAGAACATGTCGTAAAGATCGACTTTTTAAGCACACTTGCAGTTTACATCCATTACATGCTTACAGGAAAGCGTGTTGCGGGTGTCGGTGAGGCTTCGGGTATGTTCCCGATTGATTCATCAACCGGTGATTATAACGCATCAATGGTTGCAAAGTTTGACAGCCTTATAGCAGACAAGGGCTTCCCCTGGAAGCTCAGGGACATCCTTCCCAAGGTACTTACCGCAGGAGACGAAGCAGGCATCCTTACCGAAGCAGGTGCAAAGCTCCTTGATGAGAGCGGAGATCTTGAAGCAGGTATACCTCTCTGTCCGCCCGAGGGTGACGCCGGGACAGGAATGGCAGCCACCAACAGCGTTGCAAAACGTACGGGAAATGTATCTGCGGGAACCTCGATCTTTGCAATGGTAGTTCTGGAAAAAGATCTTTCAAAGGTATATCCCATCATCGACATCGTAACCACCCCGGACGGGAGCAACGTCGGCATGGTTCACTGCAATAACTGTACTTCGGATATCAACGCATGGGTCAACATCATCGCCGAAGCCATCGAGGCGACCGGTGGGACAGTCGACAAAGGAAAGCTTTATGTCACTCTGTTCAACAAGGCTCTCGAAGGTGATGCGGACTGCGGCGGACTGATCTCCTACAACTATCTATCCGGAGAATCGGTTACGGGACTTGATGCGGGAAGACCTATGTTTGTCAGAACTCCCGACGCAAAGTTTAATCTTGCAAACTTTATGCGGACTCATATCTATTCCGCATTTGCAACCCTTAAGACGGGCTGTGACGTCATGATCCGTGACGAAGGAGTCAGGGTTGATACTCTTTACGGACATGGCGGTATATTCAAAACAAAGGGCGTAGCACAGTCAATACTTGCGGCAGCTCTTAATTCACCGGTATCTGTAATGGAGACGGCCGGAGAAGGCGGCGCATGGGGCATGGCTCTTCTTGCGGCATATATGATAAGAAAGGCTTCCGGCGAAGCACTCGGTGACTTCCTTCAGACAAAAGTATTTGCAGGACAGAAGGGCGAGACCATAAAACCCGAGGCAGCACTTGCAGAAGGCTTTGATAAGTTTGAAGAAGTTTATCTTAAAGGACTTGCCGCCGAAAAGGCAGCCGTTGAGAACATCTGATAAAATATTTTGAAGGAAGCACTAACAATGGAAAAACTTAAAAACTTTGTCGAAGGCCGGCTTTTTCAGGGTTTTATCCTGGTGGTCATACTTATCAATTCGATAGTTTTAGGTCTTCAGACAATCCCTTCCTTAGGGGAAGGCACCACGGCGGGAAGTATCCTGTCGGTCATTGATACCATATGTCTGGTAATCTTTATCGTGGAAATGGTGCTCAAGCTCATAGCTTACCGTTTCTTAGGATATTTCAAGAGCGGATGGAACTGGTTTGACTTCATTATAATACTGACTTCCATCGCATCGGGCCTGTCGGTACTTTCATCCGCAAGAATACTTCGTGTATTCAGAGTGTTCCGCTCACTTAAAGGCCTGCGCGGATTCAAGATGGTAAGCGCATTAAAGCCTCTCCAGGTGATCATCGGCGCTATCGGAAAGTCCCTGCCCGGAATAACATGGACAGCATTCCTGCTGATAATCATCTATTACATCTTCTCGATAATCGGAGTTACACAGTTTGGCGAAGCATTCCCTGACTGGTTCGGAGACATACCGAAAGCCATGTACACCCTGTTCCAGGTAATGACCTTAGAGAGCTGGTCAATGGGCATAAGCCGTCCTGTAATGGAGGTATTCTCTTACGCATGGGCTTACTTCGTTCCGTTTGTACTCATTTCTTCATTTATAATGATGAACGTAGTGGTAGGTGTTGTTGTAAACGCTATCAGCGAAGTCTCCGAAATGAGAAAGAAAAATGACGCAGCCGAAGAAGACTCCGCTTCCGAAAAAGAGGGTAAGAAAGAAATAAATGTTGACGATATCCGGACAGAGATAAAAGAAGTCCGCGAACATCTTGAAAAGCTTGAAGCAATGCTTAACAAATAAATTAAACACACAAGGAGAAAAACAATGGCAGAAGAGACCAAAAACGAAATCGAAAAAAACGAAACCGTAGCAGCCGCTCCGGCAGAAAGCTCAGAGGTAAAAGAAGAAGCTAAAAAGAACAAGGAAAACAAACTTGAAATTCTTGTAGCCATATTCCTCGGCGTAACAGCCCTTCTTACAGCATGGGCAACATGGATCGGTTCACTTCACGGAGGAAACCAGTCCACCAATTACACAAAGAGCAATAATACAGCTTCCGATGGAAACTCCCTGTACAACGAAGGATTACAGTTGTATCTTTCGGATCTCATGGCATGGAATACCTATATGGAGTATAGCTATGATCTTGCAATTGCCCAGGCAAAGGGTGATGAGATAGAAACTCAGCTGATCCAAGAAAAACTGGAAGTATTCGCAGACCAGAACTTCAGCCCGGATCTCATCGAAGCATATAACAAAATGACTGATGACATGAATTCACCTTTTACAGAAGAATTCGTTGACTCATATTTTACAGAGGCTGAAGATAAGCTTGCAGAATCGCGGGCTCTCCTTGAAGAAGGCCAGAAAGACAACGCCAACGGAGATTCTTACAACCTTGTAAATGTTATTTATTCTATCGTATTGTTCATGTTAGGTATCATCGGCATCTTCAAGCGTCTGCCTAACCGTACGGTTGTATTTGGCATAGCGGTATTCTTCCTTGTTCTTGCAACCATTTACATGTTTACGATACCCATGCCCACAGGCTTCAGCTTCTCAAGCTTTTTCTCACACTAAGATCTTTGCGGAATGATCCGGAATTAAAAAAGCTCCCGTCCAAAAAGGCGGGAGCTTTTCAATTGTCATTCGTATCCGTTCTGTCTGCTTATCCTATATAATTATACCCTTTATCTTCGATAGCGGCTTTTACTGCCGTTTCATCAAACTCACCCGAGAGTGTAACTACTGCGGTTCCTGCTTCATGGCTTACGACAGCCTCGGAAATAAAAGGAAACGCCTCAAGGGTTTTCTTTACGTTAGCCTCACAGTGTGCACACATCATACCTTCGATCTTTAATGTCTTCTCCATATCCGTATTCCTTTCTTTAAACTTATTATTGTTTGCTTTATCATCTAAATCCGACGGATCTCCGGCGGATCTTAGGGAACTGCTGTTCTCCCTGCCATCGTTTCTCTTCTGCATTTTAAAAAGGTTAAGCCTCAATGCATTCATGCATACGGTAAAGCTGGAAATGCTCATCGCCGCCGCTCCGATCATCGGATTGATCTTAAGTGAAAACAGTCCTGCGGCAAGCGGGATGCAAAGCGCATTGTAGAAAAATGCCCAGAACAGATTCTCGCGGATGTTTCGCAAGGTTGCCCTGCTTAAACGTATAGCTGCTGCGACATCCCGGATACTGCTGTTCATCAGGACTATATCCGCGCTGTCTATCGCTATGTCCGTTCCCGCTCCGATAGCGATACCTGTATCGGCTCTTGTAAGAGCGGGTGCATCGTTTATCCCGTCTCCTACCATGGCTACGCGTCCTTCTGCCTGCAGTTCTTTTATCGCTTCCTCCTTACCTATGGGAAGCACTTCCGCTTTACAGTCATCCACTCCTGCAAGTTTTCCGATGGCTTCTGCGGTCCTCTTATTATCTCCCGTTATCATTACGACTTTAAGCCCGAGTTTTTTTAAAAGTGCTATACCTTCCCTTGAATCCTCGCGTAAAGTGTCAGCCACGGCTATGATGCCCAGCATCCTGTTTTCCTCAGAAAAGAAAAGAGGTGTCTTTCCCTGTCCCGAAAGCTCGTCAGCCTTTTTTGAAAGCTCGCCGGGAATACTGCAGAAATCTCCGATATAATTTCTGTTTCCTCCCCTTAATGTCAGTCCGTCTGCGACTGCTTCAAGACCGGAACCCGGAAGTATCCTGAAGTTTTCGGTTTCAAGAAATGAACTGCCCGTTTCTCCTGCCTTCCTTATTATAGCCTTTGCAAACGGATGCTCACTCTTTCTTTCAAGCGAATATGCTTTCAAAAGCAGCTCTTTTTCCGAAGTCCCATCAAAAGGAACCATATCCGTTATTACCGGCTCACCGTTTGTTACGGTCCCGGTTTTATCCAATGCGATAACCGAGATTTTTCCTGCTGTTTCAAGGGCTTCTCCCGTTTTAAAAAGAATACCGTTCCTTGCTCCGACTCCGTTTCCTGCCATGATGGCTACAGGAGTGGCAAGTCCCAGTGCACAGGGACACGAAATTACAAGTACCGAAATACCCCTGGCGACTGCATAACCTGCGGATTCTCCGGCGATCAGCCAGCCTGCGATGACAATGACTGCCAAAGCCATAACTGTCGGTACAAATACTCCCGATACCTTGTCGGCTATCCTCGCTATCGGGGCCTTTGTCCCGGCTGCATCGGAAACCATTTTGATTATCTGAGCAAGAGTCGTATCCTTCCCCACCCTTGTCGCGCGGCAGGTAAGAAATCCCGAACGGTTAACGGTCGCGGCAGTTACACTGTCTCCTTCCGCCTTGTCAACGGGAACCGATTCTCCCGTTATGGCCGCCTCATCAACAGCTCCCGAGCCGGATATGACAACTCCGTCCACCGGTATATTCTCACCGGGGCGGACAACAAAAATATCCCCTGTCGAAACCTCTTCTATAGAAACCTCAGTTTCATTCCCTTCCCGAAGAATGACGGCTTTTTTAGGTGCCAGCCGCATAAGGCTTTTAAGCGCATTTGTGGTCTTTCCCTTCGATTTTGCCTCAAGCATCTTGCCTATGGTTATAAGCGCGGGTATCATTGCCGCCGACTCAAAATACAACCGGTCATGATACAGCGGCATAAGCTCTGCTGCCGTAGCATTTGATGCAAGCATGCCCAGCATGTCGTAAAACACATACAGGCTCCACCCGAAAGAAACCGAAGAACCCAGCGCTACCAGCGTATTCATATTGGGTGCTCCGTGAAGAAGCGAACTAAAGCCGTTTGTGAAGAAATCCCTGTTTATGACCATGACTATTCCTGCTAAAAGCAGCTGTGTTAACGTCAGTGCCGGATAATTTTCCTTAAAATATACGGGCAGCGGGAACCCCAGCATGTGTGCTCCCATAGTTATATACATAAGAAGCAAAAGGAAAACAACCGAGCTTAAGAGACGTTTTTTCAGCTTTGGTGTTTCATGATCCTTTAACGCTTCCTCTTCTTCGGAAAAAACGGACGCTTTTTCCGTTTCTCCGATGTCCGATTTAAGTCTTGCCCCGTAACCGCACGCTTCTACAGCGGAGATTACGGCGGAGGCATCTGCCGTACCTTCAACGCCCATGGAGTTTGTAAGAAGGCTTACGGAAACTTCGGAAACGCCCGAAACCCTCGAAACTGCCTTTTCAACTCTTGCCTGGCAGGCGGCACAGCTCATACCTGTGACAGTATATTGTTTCATTGTTCTCCTTTAAATCATTCATTTACCAAGGGCGGTCTTTAAAACCTCCAGATTATCCTTCATGATCGAAAGATAAGTTACGCCGTCCTTAATATCTTTTGAAGTTACCGATTGTGCTGAATTCATCGCAAGTATCTTAACATCTGCTTTCCCGGAAGTCTTAACGATCGTCTCAGCGATTTCCGCATCGGAGTTCTCTATGGTAAGAACTGCCGGCAGAGAAAGACTGTTGAGCTTTTCCGAAAGGAAGGTGATCGTATTAAAGCTTGCTTCTGTTTCTGCCGAACATCCCGGAAAGGCCGCATAATAAGAAAGTCCGTAATCCTTGGTCAGATAAAGAAACGGAAAGCGGTCTCCGAAAAGAAGTGTTTTTACAGGAGCATCTTTTGTTAACGCAGTATATTCCTCATCAAGAACATTCAGCTTTTCTTTGTATGCAGCTGTATTTTCCCTGTAAACAGCGGCATTTTTTTCGTCCAGCTTCTGCAGGCATTCCGAAATCTTATCCACAATCTTTGACGCATTTTTAAGGGAAAGCCAGACATGCTCGTCATATTCCGGACCGTCTTCTTTGTCTTCACCGTCCTCTGCTTTCTCTTCCGACTGCATCCCTTCTGTTTCCTCTTCCTCACGGACCGAATCCCCAAGTATGTCAAGAAGACTGATGACCGTCCTGTTTTTGTTGGATGTCTGCGCCAGCGCGTCGCTTACCCATTTGTCCGATTCCCCGCCTACGTAAATAAACATATCACAGTCGGTTATTTTTATTATATCATCAACACTCGGCTGATAACTGTGCAGGTCCACGCCGTTATCCACCAGAAGTGTTACCTCCATCCCTCCCGGATTTGAAGCTATAATATTCTGCACCCAGTCATATTCCGGAAAAACCGTTGTTACTATCCGGACGGGTTCATTTTCTTTTTTGTTCTTTTCCTCCTGTGCGCTCTTGCAGGAGCATAACAGGCACATCAATAAAATCAAAACCGACAGGCAGATCAAGTATTTTTTCATCACAGTACTCCATTGATCATTTCTAAATCTCTTCGGCAAACCGGAGCACTTTTTCTGAAAAAAACATCCCGTCTGCGCGAATTTGAAAACCATTCCCGAGTCAAAGTCACCTCGAAAACGCTTTCAGCGTTTCCTCGGTAACAAAACGATGCTCCGCATCTCATTTCAGTCGGGGCTTGAACCCCGCCTGAAACGAAGATCTCCCCCCACCTTCG
>JAEEVO010000158.1 GCA_016290905.1 Lachnospiraceae bacterium
TACACCGTGGCAGAGATAAAAGGGCAGGTGGACTGGGAGAAGATAAGTGTTATGCCCATAGATAAGGTCCTGTGGACGGATGACTACGGGATCAGAGCTAAGGGTCAGCTTTGTTACGATGAGGAGAATCTCTATGTTCATCTGAGTGCTGTTGAGAAGGACATAAGGGCCGAGAATACAGAACCCCTTTCACCGGTATTTGAGGACAGCTGCCTTGAATTCTTCTTTAAGACTGCCGACTCCCCTAATTATTTCAACTGTGAGATTAATCCCAACGGAGTCCTTAATATGGAATACGGTCCGGCTAAGACGGACCGCATCAGCATAGTACGATCAGACGCCAAGGAATACTTTGATATAAAAACCGACAGAAGAGCCGACGGGTGGGACGCCTATTACAGAATCCCCTTGAAGCTTATCAGGCTCTTCATTCCCGACTTCTCATTTAAGGGAGATATATGGGCAAATATGTATAAATGCGGCAACAAGACCGTAAACAAACATTATCTCTCCTGGGCACCCATAGACCTTCCCGACCCGAATTTCCACTGCCCGGAGTATTTCGGAAAACTTCATTTTGAATAAAAGAAAGCAACGCCGCTCTTGCTGTTAAGGGCGGTGCAGCTTGGTGTGCATATCAGTGAGATGGATCTGCTGACCATCGGAGAGATCAATGATATGTATACGGAGATGCAGAGGGATGAGCAGCAAGGTGAATTTTGTTATGTCGGAACGCAGGAGGACATGGATAAATTTTGATTGATATTTACAGGCGAGAATGATATAATACAATTCAAATCGAAATGAAGGGCACACATAACGTGTGAGGGTGTAGGAATGATTATTAGATAATTTGATTTGGTAAATGCAAACGGAAGAATAAGACCTGCAAGGGTCTGTTTGTATATGCCGAATTAGATTATCGTATCATTCTAAAGCCGCCATTGATTCTTGTTCATGGTGTGTGCGTTCGGCATATAGTCGTGTTTAGTTTGTACGCTTAATCTGTCTTCGGCATGGAGACAGATTTTTTAATGCGGGCAGTAAGGAGGACTATATGTTTCAGATAAAAGGACTGAACATTTCACATAAGCGTGATCTCAGAAATATGTTAGAGGATTTCTCACTTGTCTTAAATCCGGGTGATAAAGCTGTTATCATTGGAGAAGAAGGTAATGGAAAGAGCACATTGCTCCGATGGATGTATGACCCAGATGCGGTAGGGGATTACATCGAGGCACATGGCGAGCGGATTGTTTCGAGTGAGAGGCTTGGGTATTTGCCGCAGGAGCTTTCCAAAGAGGATAAAAAGAAAACAGTTTATGAATTCTTTTCCGAATCGGAGATGTTTTATCTCAAGACACCAGGAGAGCTTGCCCAGTTATCGGCTGAGATGCAGATTGATAAGGATTGCTATTACAGCGATCAGTTGATGGAATCGCTGTCGGGTGGCGAGAAAATTAAAATTCAGATGTTGAAACTCTTAATACAGGAGCCGACTGTCCTGCTGTTGGATGAACCGTCAAATGACATTGATATTGAGACGCTTGAATGGCTGGAGAAATTTATATCTGATGCAAAGGAAGCAATCCTGTTTGTATCACATGACGAGGTGCTGATCGAACACACCGCGAATATGGTGATTCATATAGAACAGCTGAAAAGAAAGCGTGTAAGCCGTCACACGGTCATCAGAATGCCCTATACCCAGTATGTAGCATATCGGAATTCAAATATGCGAAACCAGGCGGCTCTTGCTGTGAGCCAAAGGAAAGAGCAGAAAATCAAGGATGAAAAGCTAAGGAGGATTCAGCAAAAGGTTGAGCATGACCAGGCATCCGTTACCAGACAGGATCCGCATAGCGGACGGCTTTTGAAGAAAAAGATGCATGTAGTAAAAGCAATGGAACACCGCTTTGAACGGGAAAAGCAGAATATGGCAGAAATGCCGGAAAGCGAGTCGGCAATGTTTCTCAAAATGGGAAGCGAAAAATCCGCCGTGCCTTCTGGAAAAACGGTCATAGATTTTTCCCTTCCATTCCTTATGTGTCCGGATGGATCTCGTGCTTTGTCTACTGATATTCACCTTTTCCTTCGTGGTGATGAAAAGATATGCATCACAGGAAAAAACGGGTGTGGGAAAACAACGTTAATAAGGGAAATAGCTAAGGAACTGTTACCGAGGGACGATATCAGGGCAGAGTATATGCCTCAAAATTATCTGGATTTGCTGGATGAAAACCAAAGCCCTGTGGATTTTCTTGCTCCTAGCGGGAAAAAGGAGGATACCACCAGGGTTCGCACTTATCTTGGATCTATGAAATATACTGCGGAAGAAATGGATCATTGCATCGCAGATTTGTCTGGAGGTCAAAAGGCCAAAATACTGTTGCTCAAAATGAGCCTGTCGGATGCAAATGTATTGATCCTTGACGAACCGACGAGAAACTTTTCGCCTCTGTCTGGACCCGTGATCAGGAATTTGCTGCATACTTTTCCGGGAGCTATCATAAGTGTTTCCCATGACAGAAAATATATTGAAGAAGTTTGTGACAAAACCTATGTTTTGACGGAGTATGGGTTGACTCCGGGAATAAGATGAAAAGAAAGCAGGGGATGGAAGAGTCCCCTGCTTTCTTATAAAGGAAGTCTATTGAATTATACAAATCATTAATGTCCTGCAGCCTTCTTAGCAGCCCTTACAACATGGTCTGCCATAACTACTGATGTAACACCGCCTACACCGCCGGGAACCGGGGTGATCTGAGCTACCAGAGGCTCAACCTGGTCAAATGCTACGTCGCCGCACATCTTGCCGTCTACGAAGTTGATTCCTACGTCAATAACAACGCAGTCTTTACCGGCTTTCTGAACATGGTCTGCTTTAATAAGTCCCGGTACACCTGCTGCGGATACAAGGATATCAACATCTTCGCAATGCTTAATTGTATCTTTGGTAAATACATGACACCATGTAACTGTAGCGTCTCTTGCAATCATAAGGTAACCGAGAGGTCTTCCTACAACCTTGCTGTGTCCAACGATAACAACGTTCTTACCCTGATAATCAACACCCATAAAATCACAGATCTTAATAACTGCTTCGGGAGTACAGGGAGCATAACCTGTGGGATCGCCCATAGCAAGCTTAGCCCAGTTGATGGGGCTCATGCAGTCCATATCCTTCTCGGGATTGATCATATTAACGATAGGCTCATCTGAAAGATGCTCGGGCAGAGGCCGGAACATAAGGATTCCGTGAACTGCCGGGTCATCA
>JAEEVO010000159.1 GCA_016290905.1 Lachnospiraceae bacterium
GTCACCGACAATACAGAACCACCGGATTCTGCATATTGGCTCGAATACGAGCGTGAAACCTACGCAGAATATCTCGAGACCCTGAAGGAAGAACTGGTAGAACTTGTGGGTGGTCCCTTGGGGACGGGGGATGTGGACCATCGTCCCACAGAGTTCATACCACGGGGTTGTTGATGACGATGGTCCATAACCCCCGTCCCCGGGGGACCACCCGGCAGATTTAGAATTGGTAGATAAAATCAGGGAAGGCATAGCGAAAGGATAAAAAGTCGTGGAATACAAACTGATCCGCTCGAGCAGAAGAACGATCTCCATAGAGATAAAGCCGGATTTGACTGTTGTTGTGAGAGCACCGCGGAGGGCACCTGAGAGGGAGATCGAAAGGATCGTTGCCGGGAAAGAAGCGTGGATACATAAGCATCTCGAAAAGATGCGGATTAAGAAGGAGCAGCTTGAAGAATCCGGGGAGATGCCGCTGAGTGCCGAACAGATTCGTGAGCTTGTTATGCGGGCGAAGGAGTACATTCCGGAACGGGTCAGGTATTATGCGGGGATCATGGGCGTCAGCTACGGACGGATCACTATCAGGAAGCAGAAAACGTTGTGGGGAAGCTGCAGTGCAAAAGGAAATCTGAATTTCAACTGCCTTCTGATGCTGACACCGGAGGATGTGATCGACTATGTGGTGGTACATGAGCTCTGTCACCGTAAACAGATGAATCATTCGAAAGCTTTTTGGAAAGAAGTCGGAAGGGTTCTGCCGGACTACAATGAACGCAGGAAAAAGCTTAGGGCGGAGGGAAAGCTGCTGAGAATGTGAACTCTCAAAGAAGCTTCCACAGATGAGCGAGGACGAACATTGGTGACAGGCACTCTGAAAGTTTACCTTAAGGGCCGCTCCGTCAAAAGCATCCGCCACTTCCGTATCTGTAGATTCTTCATCTTCGGGGTTTTCGGCATCAGTAAGGGTTACTGTTCCTTCGATGATGATCTTGGCTTCAGATCCCTTGTTTATTGAAACGGTAGCACCTGTTGTGCTTGTAAGATCAAGGTCTTTGAGTACCAGTACAACACCGGTTGTACCTTTTTTAACCGTTATGTTACCGTCGGAACATGTACCTGTTATGATGTAAGTTCCGGATTCGCTGATCTTGATCTGGGCGTTCGAATCGGAGATGACATAAGTGGTTGCATTTGCGTAGTCTGCCGTCAGATCTTTGGCAGTGCAGGTAACGTCACTTGTTACGATCTCGGATGCGCTTATATGCGGAGGTATCGGAATGGGAGCGCAGACCGCACTTGCTGATGTGGGAATAAAGCTCTATGCCGGGGTTCAGGGTTCGGCCGATTCTGCGGCAAAGGCGCTTGCCGAAGGAAATCTCACGTTTGATCCCGAAGCAAGGTGCGATCATCATGAGCACCACGACGGAGAGTGTGGTCACGATCATTGCGGTGAACACGGTTGCGCCGGAAATTGAAAACTTACATTAAGTGTTGTCAAAAAGTGCGGCATGGTGTAGAATCATGTCGCACTTTTATCTCAGTGGCGATAATCCTGTAAAATTTGGTCTTTTTGAGGTCGGAACTAAATGGACGTCTATTTTATTATTTTTGCCATAATATGTTTTGTCGGGGTTAAGATTTATAATCCAGGTGAATTTAACAAGGATTATTTATCGCCGAAATCGACGCTCTCCGTTAAAGGAATCTTTGTAATGCTTGTTTTCTTTACACATTTTATCAGCTATCATAAATTGACGGGAGAGTTTGATTCGTTTGCCAATTGGTATCACGGAAATATTAAACAGACTATTGTTACAATGTTTCTGTTTTACTCGGGATACGGTGTAATGGAAGCTATCAAAAATAAAGGTAAAGACTATGTTAGAAAGCTTCCTGTAAAAGCGCTCAAACTTTGGATCCATTTCGCAATCGCGGTATGTATGTTCCTTATAGTAAAGCTTTCTTTCGGTAATACCTACAGCGCGACCAAAATAATCAAGACATTCCTGACAACGCGGACAATCGGAAATTCGAACTGGTATGTCGGAGCGATGATCTGTATGTATCTGATCACTTTTCTGGCGTTCATATTTTTTACTTTTTCGAAAAAGACATACCGATATCTGCCTGCTATCATACTGACTTTGCTTTGCCTGGCTTATATTTTGCTGTGTGTTCATGTTCGAATGTCAAGGTTTTGGGTAAATACGATCATATGTTATCCGATAGGTATCTGGTATTCCATATTTAAGGAAAGAATAGAAAAAATAATATTTAAAAATGATATCGTCTATTGGCTCGGTGTCGTTTTGTCTGTAGTCCCGTTCTGCATTTTCTATATGATGAAATCGACTATGAGATGGTATATGGTATGTATGGTATTTTTCCTTTTCAGCGCCGTCTTGGTGACAATGAAAGTAAATTTCGGTAACGGTTTCCTTAATTTCCTCGGAAAACATGTTTTCAGTATATACATTCTTCAAAGACTGCCGTTTATCATACTTGATGAGATAGGTTTCCTTGAAGAGCATCCCGTGCACAGTTTTGTGATATCATTTGTCATTACGGCATTTATGGCGCATGTGTTTGATATTTTGATGGAAAAAACGGATAGTCTTCTGTTCGGGAAGAAAACGACACCGGGGCAGCTAAAGAATTGAACTGTTTGCGGCAAAAAGGACATAATTTGAAAAGGCTTTTGACAATATTCACATGGAGTACCTGTGGTTTTCGATGGTCTAATACAGATTAGAGGCGAAAACTATAGGAGGAATTACATATGGATAGGTCAAAAGTCTTTTTTACCGATTTCAGAACGAGGAACCGATGATATCCTTGTACCGGTACCCAACGGGGAACTCTGCAAGGAGGCATACATCGGTCGTGCCGTTATGGATGCCGATATCATAATTTCACTTGGAAGCAACCAATAACGCTTATGACCTCTCCGCCCTCCTCGCCTCCACCCGTGCCCTCGAAACCGATTGCATCCGCTTACGGAAGATGCTCAGTTACTGCCGACGAAGGAAGAGCAGGGGGCTTCCGATTGAAGAGGATCAGATGGCGGAAGACATTGATATGGAGATGAAACTGTACTGCGAGCGAGAGCGCGAGCAGGAAACGCCGGCCTCGGAAGCGAATGTCCCCGATTATTTCGTCACCGACAATACAGAACCACCGGATTCTGCATATTGGCTCGAATACGAGCGTGAAACCTACGCAGAATACCTCGAAACCCTGA
>JAEEVO010000052.1 GCA_016290905.1 Lachnospiraceae bacterium
AACAGTCTGTGGATCTCCGCTTCCTCCGTCAGGATAACTACAGCGCCGATTCTTTTATTTACATCATAAATATCCGAAACATAACCGATATAGTTCTTCGCCTCAACCTTGATCCTGATCTGACTTTTCAGCCCGCCGCGTTCCACCGACTGTATTACATATTTAACGCTCGTATTGTCAAGATTTCCCGCAAATCTGTAAAAATCCCCATCGGCATTGTAAACGATCAGGTTATCGACAAACATATCGTCCTGCGCCAGCTGTTCGATCTTAGCTTCGACTTTTCCTGCATATTCCACAACCTTCGAGTGATCTGCCTGTCTGAGGATCTCCTTAACGCCTTCATCATGTTTTATCGCAAAAGAAACCTCTTCCAGATTAAGGAATGACTTTTCCATTTCCGAGATGATCTGCTGCGACACATGCTCCATGCTGTACGTAACCTGACGCATTATGATACGGTTCATGACCGCATAAAAAAGAAACCACATGAAGATCATTGCGGCGCTAAGACCCAGTACGGTCAGTGTCAGTTGTCTGATCAGAGGTTTCCGTTCTTTTTTAATCACAGCTGTTTTCCTTTATTCTCTTCTATCGTAAAAAATGTACGCTTCTATATCTTTTTCCCTCAATCCCGGCATTGTGTTTTTATTGTTTCCGGCTCCGGCATACAGTTTTTCATCCCTGAAAAACTGCTCATAGGTCCTTACCGCTCTGGCGTCCAGATATTCGACAATATTATTGCCGCCGTTCCAGCATACTGCGTCGGAAAATTCATCCGGCAGGTACATCGGACCTGTTCCCATATAATTCTTGTTCTGTATCTTGCCTGTTAAATAATTTAATGTTGTTATCCTGGCTTTTGTCCCATAGCCCGAGAGCTCGCCGTTTACCGCATTTCTCCAATCCGTATTTTCCTCGCCGAAGCCGGATATCAGCGAACCCTCTTCGGACAGCATGAACTCCATCAGGTTAAATGCTTCGTCTTTGTGTTTTGCGTTCGCAGGTATGAAACCTCCAATAAAGATCTCATTGTCAAGAGCGACCGCGTTCTGTTCCCCTGCCGGACCCTTAAGAGGCGGGACCTGTATGAATCTTGCCAGAACATCCTGGCAGTTTAAATAAACTATATCGGTGATACTTTTCGATGTAAACGCCCCGACCAGATCGTCCGGAGCATTTACAAGCTCCCTGACCTGCTTTATACTGTAATCGTTGCAGGAATCCGACAGCAGCCCTTCTTCATATAAATTCCTGCAATATTTCAGTCCTTCTTCAAAGTCTTTTTCGCTGTCTCCGATAATACGATCCTTTGTCGGATCGACATATGAAAAAGCGTTGAGCAGGAAGTAACAGCTACAGTACGGATCGTCGGTATTGTTTGATATCAACGGTATCTCATCATGCTTACCGTTCCCGTTCGGATCCATATCCCTGAATGCCGTAAGCACTTCTTTAAGATCCCCGGTTGTCTCCGGGACCTGCATTGAAAGCTTTTTCAGCCACCCGATATTGATCCACAATACCTGCATATTTCTCTGCTTTTTGCCGGTATCGATCCTGGGTACGAAAAAGAGTCGGCCGCCGAATTCCTCATTCAACGAATCTGCGCCCTCGGCTTCGTCCAGTACCAGCTTTATCCTTGTTCCCGGTACCGCGCGATCGGTCAGATCCTCGATCAGTCCGTCATTTGCAAATGAGGTCATTATGTTCCTGTCGATATAATGCTTGTCACCGGGCAGTAAAACCGCGTCTGCGCGCCCTTCTCCGGCCCGAAGCATCGTCGAGAGGTACTCTTCTTCATAGCTTTCCGAAATCGTTACAAACTCTATATCGTAACCCGTCTTTTTACGCAGCCAGTCCGAATAATAATTTGTGTCAAAGTTCCGGACAAATTTGTTATGCGGTACAGCAACAGTTACTTTTACAGCCTTTCTTTCATGTCCGAACAACACAAAAAGAAATCCCGACACGATCACCGGGATCAAAATCGCAAACATTATCAGACCGATCGTTTTGAAATGTTTGTTTTCTTTCATATTACCTTCCATTTATGAGATCCATCATCTGTATACTGACTCGGCGCGACTCCGTAATAGCCTCTGAATACTTTGTTAAAATAAAAATAGTCCGTATACCCGCATTCGATCGCTACATTTTTCAGAGAATAACTTTTATCTTTCATTAACAAAACCGCATGCTCCATCCTGACCTTGGTCACAAAGCGAGTCAATGTCGTATTATAGCATTGTGCAAATAAATTGCAGATATATCCTGCACTTAGTCCAAACTTTTTTGACAGCTGCGACAGGGTATGTTTTTCCGTAAAACGATCTCTTACATACTGGATCAGTTTCAGGAACGCAGGATTGATCGAATAAGAGTCATTTTCGTCGTTTTCCCCGGTCACTGCTTTAAACGGTCTCTTTTGGGCAAGCTTTCCTGCCAGTTTTTCAAGGACCAGCTGCACTTCCTGTATCTGCATCGGCTTTAACAGATAGTCAAATCCTTCCTGCTGAAAAAAGGTTCTTGCATCCTCAAATGTTCCGTAGGCACTCAGCATTACAAATTCAACATCAAGACCTGCTTCTCTTATTGTCCTCATAAAAGAATGTCCGTCAAGCTGCGGCATCCTCAGATCGGAGAAAACCACGTCAGGCTTCAGTTCAAGTATCCTGGCTACAGCCTTATCCGGATTTGTATCCATGCCGACAACTTCAAATCCGTTATCCATCCACGGTACAGTCTGTTCAATCTGTTTCAGTATTATTTCTTCGTCGTCTACCAGGAAAACCTTCCACATGCCGTGCCCCTCCGTATCTATGCTGCCAAGCAATCTTCCGACCCATTATCATAGTATCATACAAAGGGCAGAAATCATATGGAATAAACTCATATTTGTTAGTAAAATCTTAAAAGACAGGGGGCGTTTCTCTGTCTTATCTGATTATAATCTTTGTTGCATATGAAATCAAGAAACATTTTTTGTCCCCTCTTTCGACTGCATTTGCTTTTCTTTCTTTTCAGATTGTTAATCATCATACTTTCTGAATAAAAAAAGAACTCCGGTCCTGCTTGAACTGAAGTTCGTTACAACCATTCCAAATTCGTCCCATATTCCAAATCAAGGTCTCCATTTATAGTCGGATGTCAGGTTGGTTCCTCCACTGTTTTTTTCATACTCATCTTTGTCATATTTTGATATGATCTTGCCCTGAACATTTTTTATAAAGCATATTTCCGGGTCCTCCGGAGTCAAAGTCACCTCGAAAACGCCTTCAGCGTTTCCTCGGTAACAAAACGATTTCAAGCCTTTACAAAAGAAAAAGGTCTATCATGTAACATGATAAACCTTGAAAAAAATAATGCGGAGTAAGGGACTTGAACCCTCACATCTGTGCGATACATGATCCTTAGTCATGCCTGTCTGCCAATTCCAGCAACTCCGCAACTATACATGCAGCGCCGATATGCTTTTACAGCAACCTCAGCACGCTTGATTATAATATCACCCCAAAAGGGAAATGTCAACTGTTTTTTTATGTTTTTGAAAAACTTTTTCATTTTGGCAGGAATTTCTTCAAAAAGCCGCATCCGAATTATGCTTTTATCGGATTTATTTCCAAAAAACCGGCCTTCTTTTCTTTGCCAGGATGAAGAAAACGGCCGCCGGGATCAGCAAGATGCCGATAAACTGGGACGTTGAAAGGAACCCGATGCTCCCTCTCTCCTTATCCCCGCGGAAAAACTCCAGGATTATTCGGACAAACGAGTAATAAGCCAGATAAATCCCAAGAAGCTGCCCCTGCTTAAGACGCCTTTCGCTCTCCGCAAGGCGGATATTCTTTATCAACAGCAGGAGAAGAACTCCGAAACAGATAAAATTCAGCCCCGTTTCTATAAGCTGCACAGGTACCCTCGGAACCTCGCAAAGCTCCGGAAAGTCTTCATTGTACGGGAAATGCACACTTAAGAACCCGTGGCTCTCAATCCCGTAGCAGCAGCCCGCACAGAAACATCCGATACGCCAGAAACCATGCGCAAGCGGGACCAACGGCGTATAAAGATCCGCTATATCCAGCAGATTTGTCTTAAATCTCCTGCAATAAACCCATACGCCAAACCCAAAACCAAAAAGGCCTCCGTAAAATACCATGCCGCCGAACCCTACCGAAAGGAATTCTCCAAACCCGTGATCAAGGATTTCCGAATGTTCAATGATATACGGCAGTCTTGTAAAGAAATACAAAAGCTTCGCTCCGATATACAGACCCACTGCACCGTATACCGCGGCATATATTGCGTCATTCCTGCTGACTCCTGCCTTTTTTGCCAAAAAGACCGCCAGTACGACGGCTATGACAAAGCCGACCGCAAACATCAGGCCATACATGGGGATGGTCAGATCCCCCAGTTTAATAACCGGCAACATAAAAACTCCTTATCGGGATAAACCCCGGCATAAAGCTACTCTTCAAACTCATCCTCATTCAGTTCCTTGGAATAGACAAGTATATATGTACCTACCTTGAACAGGGTACACTCAAAAGTCCTGTCGTCCAGGATCACCCTTGGCGTCCTTCCCATGATACTCTTCTTGTTCGGCGTATAATACAGGAAGGTATGATCCATATCAAACTCCTCCGGAATGGTTATCCGTACCGGAAGCGGCAGCTCAAGCTCATCATTCGGATCCTCGAACTCATAGGAAAATACCATATATTTTCCCTTCTTTAGCTTAAGCTTCCTGTAAGCCTTCTTTATGCTAGAGTTTTTCTGAGGTTCCGCAACCAGGCAGTCAACCCCCAGGTATCTCGGAATGGCAGTATCAATGGTCATGGAATACTTTCCGTTATATACGGACAGATGGGAAACATAATCGAAATCCGGATCTTTTTCCTCTATGCCCTCTATTACTACGTCTGCGGAAAACTTATCCCCGTAGAAAATATTTACGACATTATTCCCGATGTACCGAATCTTCCTGGTATGAAGGGTATAATCCTTGGTTTCTACAAGCTCGCCGTCAACATAATGCAGGTAAACCTTAAGATCCTCATCCCGGAATTTCTTGCCGACTATGACGGGATTTCCGGTATACTCTGCCTCAAGTCCAACGATATACCGCTCGATGACATCAATATCTATGCTCTTCTTCACTCCGCCATAGATAACAGTCAGCGGCTGCTTCCCGGTATCGTAATATATCTCCTTTTCAAGCTCATAGGTGGTAACCCTCTCAGCCGACAGGTCGCTGTAAACGGCCATGACGGTGATATCGTCCCTGTTTATCTTCATGTTTGTTACCATCTGCGGCTTATCGTAAGAAATATTAAGTGCAAGGACGGATTCCCATTTCTTGGCATAGACCATACAGGTCGCTTCCTTGCCCTGATATTTTACTGTAACAGCGTTTGAACCGACTCTTTCAAGCTTTTCCGGATAGATCTCATAATCATCCGTTATGGGTGCGACCACGCCGTTGGAATATGTTCCCATGACGGTAAGATCGTCTTTGTCCGGCATATTTCCAAGACCGTAATCCATCTTTATCGGAGAAACGGAGATGTTCACCAGCTCGGTTCCGTAAATATATGCCGCAGCCGTCATGTCCTTATACATTATTATAATGGTATTCAGACCGTTCTGCTGTATGATATCGCTTGATACCGTATAATCCGTAACGTTTTCCCTTACGCCTGTATCATATACGACGGTAACGATAAGGTTATTCTTATCATATTCCTTACCGACGATGACGGAATTACCGGAGTAAGCCGCCTCAAGCCTCGTAGCCATTGGCGTAGGGGTAGCTATCACGGTCTGTGTCAGAGCCGGTGAAGGCGTAGGAGTCGCGGACACAAGTTCCCTGGGAGTGGGTGAAGGTGACGAAGACGGATTTCCCGCCTCAGGGGTCGGGGTATCGGAGGATGCTTCAACCGCGACCACATTTCCTCCCGTTCCTATTATTCCCTTTATGAAAAACATGCCGACAATTACCGTACATGCTGCTATTATCAAGATATCGGACCATTTCTTTCCCATATGACAATCCTTTCGGTGCATAATGATTACAATACTGCAGTAATAATATCGGCATTTTGGCAATAAAACTTAACAGGGGACAATTAAGGAAGTCGTTTACTGTAACAAAAAAGTACAGGTCTGAACCCATACTTCGCCTTTTACCCTTGTTGTGTTTCTATTTTGCGCAGAATACTAAGGACCATATGTAAATTATATGACCACAGCTTCTTCTCATCGGGGCTGACTTCTATATATACAGACAAAAGTCCATCTATGGACTTTCCCAAACTGTATTTACTGGAGTTGCTGCCAGTTCATATAAATTTAGCAAAAAAATCCGGTAAAAAGTCGGTCAACCATCAAACTTGAAATCCTTCTAAATGTGCTTGTTTTAATCATTCTTTAATTTCCGGATTTTTCACTGTGAGATTGACCGACTTTTTTAGTCATTATTGTTACATTATATTCTTTATCTTCCTAATATTATATGGGCAATTTCTTCTTGTCTTTCTTTAATACGTCCGATTCTCGTCCCTAAAGAGTATCAACATCATATTGTTTAATTTTTTCATCTTTTGTTATAATCGTATAACCTTCATTCTTAGCTTTAGCGATAATAATACGATCAAAAGGATCGTTGTGAATCTTCTCTAAAAACTTTATACTTTCACAATCATCAGCACTTATTGGTAATATACCTATATCGTCAAGCTTACATTGTTCCTCAATCTGAGATATCGACTTATCGATGTTTAACTTTCCAATACTCTGCTTAATAGCAATTTCCCATAAAGAAGCTCTGCTAACACATATCTCGTTATCTCCTTCGATAACCTGTTTGGCGTTTTCAGGAAGTTGTTCAGCATCAAATAAATACCACAGAAGTATATGCGTGTCAATTATATATTTCATACATACTCCTTAAAACACTCCGGTGTTGCATCAAAATCATCGGCCATAAAGAATTTATCATTTTTCCATACACCTGCAGTTCTTTTTTTCTTTTTAACTATATTATTCTTGAATTTTAAAAACATAATAAAATCATATACTTCTTGAACACAGTCCTGTGGCAATCCTTCTACTTCCTTAATTAGCAAATCCGTAGGCATATTATATCATCTCCTTCCGTATCTATAATTTCATTATCACAAATATTAATCTAATCTAGTAATTATATCTTACAGTCAAAACCTATGTTTGTCAAGACCTAAAGCAAAGCATGAAATCTGTGAAAACGTAAGGGGAGCATTGTTACAATAAACCTGTTTATGGATTCTGACCCAATAAACCTATCGGAAACCGATAGGTTTATTGTTTTTACTCTGCTGATCCATATTTACACTCTCAAAATCTTTATCAGTAAGAGTGAAATCCTTAACAGTATTGCAGGCTTCGGCGTCAGTATCAGGTATGCCATATACCCTGGTGGCGTAGTTTAGAATTGCGGCCTCAACAACATTCCTGCAAAAACGTCCGTTTCCGCTGTTTGGATCGTCTTTTACCATTTCATAAATACCCGTCAGCTTTTCAGAAGCCTCCAGACTGATGGTAAAGCCTCTCTTTCCCGCTTCAAGCTCGGTGATCTTTACAAGTTCCTCGACCGAATAATCTTTGAAGGTAATCTTATAAGGAACCCTGGATCTGAGTCCCTGATTTCTCGAGAAGAAGTCTTCCATTTTGTCAGGATAACCTGCAAAGACCACAACTGTCTTATCCCTTCTATTCTCCATTTCCTGAACTATGGTATTGATTGCTTCGTCGCCGAACTCACCTTCCCAAAAATCCACGAGGGAATAGGCTTCGTCAATGAACAGGAGCTTGCCTTCAGCTTTGGCGAACACTTCCTTAACCTTTACAGCTGTCTGCCCTACATATTTGGCTACTAAGTCCGATCTTCCGACTTCAACTATGTCCGCACTTTTGAGAAGCCCGACCTCACATAGCAGACCTGCCATGATCCTGGCCACGGTCGTTTTTGCGGTACCTGGTTTACCGACAAATTCCATATTCAAAGCCACGGGAACTTTGAGATTTTGGGGCAGATCCTTTTTCATTCTGGCAAATGCCGTTATTTTCTTTACCTGCTCCTTGACATCTTCGAGACCTATCAGTTCATTAAGCATATTCGCATAGCTGTGCTTGCTTTCTATCGTCTCTGCTTCTGCTTCAGATTCAGGAAATCCCCCGAGCTTCTCACGTATCTCATCTATACACTTCCTACCCAGATTCCTTATGTGAGTCAGGTCTTCGTAGGTTTTCTTGCGAAGCTCTCCAACAGTATTTATGCCGGCTCTTTTTAGGCAGTTGTAGGTTCTAATACTGAACTCAAGATCTGCAATTCCGGTGTTCGGATCTTTTAGATCAATATACTCTTCGAAGGTGTCAACGTCATCATCACGTAGAGTATATCCCTCATCAAATTCATCAACGTAATCATTATCATATGATTCATGATATACATTTTTGTAGAATAGATCATCATAATCATAGTAACCTTGATTGTCGTTACCCATTTTTTCTTCATCGTATGAAAACATCTGGAGCAACCAGATCATGCTTTCTTTGATAACCGGTGTTGATATTCTGTAAGTTTCCAATCGGGGATCTTCGGCATCTATAAGTTCCGAACCGGGGAATGCCATGGTTATAGCAGTTTTGACCCTCAGAGATATCATCGAAGGCATACAGAGAAAAATACAACCGAATCCTCCACCGTTTATACAGTCTTTTCCGGTGAATAGCCTCATCATAGCACCTGTTTCAGACATTACCTTTCTTAAAGCAGAAAGGTAACTTTGCAGGTTGGAAAGCGATTCCCTATACTCTTTGTAACGAGTGTTCCCGTATGAACCCGGAGCGGTCTTTTCAAAGCCTGATCGGTCAATTCCTTTATTGAATTTAAGGGCATACATCTTCCGGTCTCCCGAGTCAAGGTCCCAATCACCCTCCGGAATACAATTTACTTCAGCCCAGTCTGAATATATCCAGGCGTAATCTTCTTTAGTAACCTTTGTATCCTTACCCGAAAAGACATATCCGGTTGCTTCACCGTTACTATCTAAAGCCATCTGCATTCCCAAGAATGTTTCTGCCGGAAGGATTGACGCTGCACTGATTAACCTGTCAACCATATCGGTTGTATCTTCCATTCCGTTGAGAAGATTATAGCTTTTAAAGCCAGGATCATTTATTTTAATGGAAGCGATATTTGATAATGTTCCGTATCCTAATTTCATCATGTTTTTTGTCATTTGCTGTACCTCTTTTCTGTAAGAAATCAGCTCCTTTTGTGGAGTCTGACCCCAATCTACACCTTTGGGTATCATCTCCGCCCTGCGGCCCGCTTGGCATGCTCATATCATCGCCTGCTTCCCTACGGCCAGCACTCCGCTGCACCCCGTCGTGGGCAGTATTCAGTTGAAATGTACATTGATCCAAATTTTCGGTACAGCAAAAAAGCTGATGTACCGGAACTATAAATGGGCATACTATTCCCGTGAATAGTCGTTTGCTCATTAATTCCAATACATCAGCTTGAAAATTTTATTTTTTCAACTGAGCGTGAAATGAATAATATCACAAAAATTATTGGATGTCAATATTTTTTTTATCTTCCCCCAAAAATAAATCATCCCCTGCGAAATAAGCATAACCTTCTTCCTTTTTCTCAAATCCATTAACAGATATAAACCCAATCTTTCGAACTTTTATCTCTCGTATATCTCCGATCTGGGCAATTTCCTCCAGAACCTCTTTTAAGGACATTTTTTTCTTATGGTACTTTACTTCATAAAGCTCATAATCCGTTCCAAACTGAAGCACAACATCAAACTCTCCGTTTTTCTTTCTTACAGGATCATCGTAATAATATGTCCCAATATTTGTTATTCCGGGTAATAACCCTTTTTTTGCACATATTCCAAAGTATTGTCTGCACATTTCTTCAAATCTGTGAGGAACATATTCCGATAATAAAGTAGGCTCAATCATTTCCTTAAAAAATGTATGACTTCCCAGAATCTGCAATGAACTCCTATTTCGGTATACATATGTATAATAAAAACGGAGCAGGTTATCATCTATTTTATAGTACTTCTTTTTAGCATCGTTGATCCTGTTTATTGGGACGTTCTGACTGATCAGTTCTGTATCAAGAAGTGTTTTCAGCTGTTTTGCAAGGTTACCGTTATTATTTGTAAAAAGCTTGTTTTCTATATCGCTGTATCTTTTTTTCCCGTTTCCCAATACGGCCAGTATTCTTTCCGCATTTACGGCATTGGAATAATCCGTCAGAAGCAGGTTTGATGCATAGAGATTTACCGGACTGCTCTCATTTAATATAGTTCTCTCGATGTTCTGCCCTAAAGATTCTTCATTATTGATTTCCTGAAGAATGAACGGTGATCCACCAAATGTGCTGTAGAAAGCTACCTTATCATAAACGCTTTTCTCGGGATAGAACTCTGCAGCCTCTATATAAGAAAGTTCTCTCAACCGGATAACCAGACCGAATCTCCCATACAGTGCATTTCCCTCATTCATCAGACCTTTCATTATACTGATCTGCGAACCTGAAATAACAAGATGCAGATTGCCCAGCAGACTGTCTATTATATTCTGAAATACAGAATCAACCGTTTCAGGCTTTTCAAATGTACTTAAATAAGGATATTCATCAATAACCACTACAATTTTTTCATTCAGATTCGTCAGGTACTTAAACAAATCCCGAAAGGATGCAAAAGACGCCGAAAAAGCAAGAAGTTTCTCATCTAAAAGCATTTTCGTAAGTGCATCTATATTTTCTCTGATAGTAGCCTTTATACATTCATAGTATATGAATTTACAATCCTGAAGCTTCAGAGCTTCTTTTATAAGCCTGGTCTTACCGACACGTCTCTTGCCATACACCAAAGATGCCTTATTCTGTTGCTTCATAGCTTTGCATAATTGCCCGAGTTCTTCTTTTCTACCTATAAACATTTCACTCACCCCGATTTTAATGAATTTGTTTTCACTGTTTTTGAATTCATTAAAATAATATCATGTTTAATATATTAAGTCAATCATATTTTGGTATAAACCCTCTTCAAAACTTCATTTGCCAATCCCTCAAAAATGTGGTATATTACGATATGAGGTTTTAAGATTCTTCGCTTCGCTCAGAATGACACTGACTTAATGACACTGACTTAATGACACTGACTTAATGACACTAACTTAATGACACTAACTTAATGACCTTAACTCAATAATGCTAACTTAACGACATCGCTTAAGGTATAGACAATGCGAAACGAAAAACCTTATTTATCAAGGATAGTTGCAGGAGATATGTATATGGAAAACATTGAGATAAAAAAGATCTATTTTGATATGGACGGAGTACTGGCTGATTTTGACAGAGGTATCAGGGAGATATGCGGACTTGTCCCCATCGCCCAGGATGCCCCGGATCGGAGTGCGGCAATGGAAGATGTCATGTGGGGAAAGGTAAAGGACGCAGGACATTTTTACGACATGCTTGAGCCCATCTCCGGCTCTAAAGAAATGTTTGACGCAGTTTACGAGAAATACGGTGACCGCTGCGAGATCCTGACCGGCGTGCCCAGACCGAAACGCGGTATCGACACTGCTTCGGAGGACAAGGTCAAATGGATGCGCAGGCTTTTTTCCAAAGATATCAAGATAAACACCGTTTTTCGCGCCGAAAAAAAGAACTTCTGTACCGGTAAAGACTGTGTTCTGATCGACGATTTCTCCAAAAACATCCGCGAATGGAACGAAATGGGAGGGCTCGGCATACTCTTCATCAACCCTGAGGATACTATCCGCGCCCTGAAAGAAAAGGGAATACTGTAAGTACCGGGAAACCTTCGTAATCGGACAGGTTAAAGCTTCTTGTATCTAAAGAAAGGAAGCATACGATTGAGACAGCTCACAGTTAACGAATACATACGGAAAAAGTACGGCGGTAAGCTGTACAAGATCGCGATAAATGCAGGCTTTACCTGCCCCAACAGGGACGGGACTTTAGGAAGTCGGGGCTGTATATTCTGCTCGGGACTGGGTTCGGGAGACTTTGCGGAAAGCTCCGCGCTCTCCGTTACGGAACAGATTGAGGCGGGTAAAAAAAGAGTCGCTGCCAAGCTTTCGAAAGATTTTAAGGGGTACATCGCTTACTTTCAGGCTTTTACCAACACCTACGCCCCTATAGACAGGTTAAGGAAGGTGTATACGGAAGCGGTAAAGCATCCCGATGTCCGTATCATCTCCATCGCAACTCGTCCCGACTGTCTGGGTGAAGATGTTTTGAATCTCCTTGAAGAGATAAACAGCCAAAAACCGGTGTGGGTGGAGCTCGGTCTCCAGACCATACACGAAAAAACGGCAGAATATATAGGGCGCGGCTATCCTCTTGAAGTCTATGACCACGCGGTAAAGGAACTACGTTCAAGGGGACTTGAAGTCATAACACATGTAATCCTCGGTCTTCCCTTCGAAACCCGGGAGGAGATGCTGGAGACGGTAAAATATGTCGGCGCCGGAGGTTCAACCGGCATAAAGCTGCAACTGCTCCATGTGCTGAAAAACACCGATCTTGCCGAAGAATCCGCAAAAGGCGTTTTCAGATGCCTTACCCTTGAGGAATACACTTTACTCGTAAAGGATGCATTGACGCTCCTTCCCGAAGACATGGTCATACACCGTATGACCGGGGACGGAGACAAAAAGCTTCTTATAGCTCCCGAATGGAGCGGGGATAAAAAGAAAGTCTTAAATACTTTAAACAGTATCCTAAAGGGATAGTCTTTACGATACTTCGGTAAAATTTCTTGACAATCCCGATCGTATGAACGTATAATTGTAATAAAAGCAGGTAGCCGGGATTAACCGGCAAAAGTATCATAACGGAGGCTGAGAAAAGTTATGGAAAGGAATATCGAAAGCTTTACAAAAGAAGATATCGATAGTTTTATCGCAAAAAACGTGGATGCTTTGCTTTTGGTGGATGTAAATGCCGATACCTATAAAACCATAAAAAAAGGCGGCTTGTTTGACGCCTTTTTGGAAGAGGGCGGAAGCTATCATGATCTGATAGAGAAGCTATGGTTCCACTTAAGCGGGAAAATCGATAAGATTACCGAAAACTATCAGGTTTTCGTACCCACCTACGGCAAGTTCTCCGGGAAATACAGCAAACGTCTGAAAATCCTGGAAAACGATACCCCTCACGCCGTTCAGATGACGATATATCCTATCGATGAAAATTATTATATTATTATCCTGGACGAGCTTGGTAACAGCGAATATATGCAGGATTTCCTTACGAACGATAAGGTTACGACCATCCAGAACACCTATCTGTTCTCCATGTACATCGATCTGTTCAAGGATTCCACAAGCAGCCTGAGCATAACCGAGATTTCCGATGATACGGTGCATTCAAGCATTAAGTACTCCGAATGGAGGCTCATGATCGTCAATATGATCTGGCCTGATGACAGGGCAACTTTCCTTGAAAGAACGGATCCAGAATATCTGAAGTCACACCTTATGCCGGGACGTACTTCCTCTTTCGACTGCCTCATGCAGAATCTCGAGGGGAAATTTATCTGGGTTAAGCTGACCTTCTCCCGTGCAGAGACCAACAACGCAGAGGAAGACTTCCGTTATGTCTTCATGGTACAGGATATCAACGAGAACTCCGTCCAGCTCATGTCAACCCTTAAGAAATATGAGGAGCTTGCTTTAAAGGATGCCCTTACCGAAGTGTTCAATCACGGCAGAATAGAAACCGAGATTTATAACGCGATCGAGATCATCCACCGTACCGACAGGAAAATCTCCCTCATGATGTTCGATATTGATTTCTTCAAAACGGTAAACGATACCTTCGGACATGCTGTCGGTGATATGACCTTAAAGCATTTCGCATATCTGATCCGGCATTATTTTAAAAACCGGAATGCGGTTGTCGGCAGATGGGGCGGAGAAGAATTTGTTGCTGTATGCTATGATTCAGATCTTGAAAAAGCTAAGGAATATGCTTCGGAGATCAAGGATAAGATCGAAGCGGATGACTTTAAGGTGGCCGGCAAGATAACAACCAGTATCGGTGTCACCGAAATCGTTAAGAACGATGATTTCAACATGGCGTTTGAACGTATGGACAAGGCCCTCTATAAGGCTAAGTCCGACGGCAGGAACTGTGTCAGGACCGAAGAATAACCTTCAACGGTAACACAAAGTCCATATTTTATTTGACACGACATTAAAAAAATGGCATAATAGCTATGTATTTAAACCTTCACAACTGTGAGGGAAAGTTTAAGATAAAATATTATACCGCCTTAACGGCAGGAGAACGGAGTAACTGATGGAAATTAAAGAAGAAATGACTCTTCAAATGAAAAATGTCCTTTCTTACCGCGGAAAAATGGACGAAGCTACAAATCTCAAGAAAAAAGACGAGATTTTTAATTTGATAACGGAGTTTGGCGCTCATATGGTTCATCCTCCGGTACAAACGGTTTTCGGTGCTGAACAGACCGAAAAAGGAACACTCTTAGATATGGAGATCCTTGTTCCCCTGGATAAGGATGTTTCCCATGAAGTCCTTATAAGACAAAGACAGCTTCCCGGCTATCGTTTCAAACCGGAGTTCCTGCTGACTAATGCCGTAAGGCTGCATCATACCGGAGAAGATTCCAGTATTGAACAAAGCATTAAAGAGCTTTATTCTTATATCAAAACAAGGAATTTACATCCCATTACCACTCTTTACAATTGCACATTGAACGATCCCGACGATCCCAACAAGCTGATCGTGGATCTTATAATAGGTATCGATCCTAACAAACTTTAATTATGGCTTTGATATTATGTAACGGATGCGGAAAGTCAATAAGCGAGGATTCCGCTTCCTGTCCCCATTGCGGAAAACAGATAGATCCCAAAGAGGAAAAGCATTACGTAAACGAAGTAGTCCCGACCGGGATACACAAAAAATCAGTACAGATAATCCTTGCACTGGCAATAGGCATCCCGCTCATCATACTCGCCTGCGTTCTGACCTATAAGATTTCCTTTAAGGGGCCGCAGGGCTTCTATACCGACAAAAGGATATATTTTGTGCTGGAGTTTGACGGAAGAAATGCGACATCCCGGTTTCTTGTGGGAGGCCTCCCGGTAAAGGGTTCCTGGACCATAGACGACAAGGGAAATGTAACCATCGACTTTGAGGACGGTACTTCCCAGGTTTATACCTATGATGAAGAGACCGACCGGTTAAATCTCTACAACGCAATGCTTCTGGAAAAGCTCGAGGGAACCGAAAAAGAGGAATATCTGGTAAAAGCAGAGGAGCTGAATCAGTCTTACAGACGGGCCTATTTAAGGCAGAAGCTGCTTGAGTAAAAAAATATGTTGACAAATTAAATAATCCGTGATATAGTATCATTTGTTGTGAAAACAGCATGACCGAAGACAGCAGGTACCTATGGTGTAAGTCGTTCAGACGCCTGCCGAGGGATTGATGTAATACTATAGATATTTACAGCTTTCCTGATTTTTGGTCGGGGAAGCTTTTTTAATAGCTTCCTTAACATTTGCAAAATGGTAAAAGGAGGAAAACAAAATGGCAAAGGTTGAACTCAAAGCCCCCATTATCGAAGAGATAAAGGGACATGTGTCAGGGGCTAAAGCTGCCGTTATTGTTAACTACTGCGGTATCACTGTTGAGCAGGATACTCAGCTCCGTAAGAAGCTCAGAGAAGCAGGCGTTGTATACAAAGTATACAAGAACACCTTCTTAAAGAGAGCTTTCGAAGGAACCGATTACGCTCAGCTTGATAAGGTTCTTGACGGACCTACAGCAGTGGCTTTCAGCAGCGAAGACGCTACCGCTCCTGCAAGGATTATTGCCGAGGTGATGAAGACCGTTCCCGCGCTTACATTTAAGGCAGGCGTTATCGACGGTACCTACTATGATGAGGAAGGCTGCAAGGTTATCGCTACCATCCCTTCAAGAGAAGTTCTCATCTCCAAACTGCTCGGCAGTCTCCAGTCTCCTATCGCAAATCTTGCTCGTGTTATCAAGCAGATTTCAGAGAAGAACGCAGAGGCATAATTGAGAAACAAAAAAGAAACCGCCTGCGTATCGCATAGGTACAGCTTCAGGCACAGTTAAGGACTTTTTAAAGTCAGAGAAAACAAAGAAATATTATCATAATCGGAGGATATTAAAATGACAAATCAGGAATTTATCGATGCTATCAAGGGCATGACCGTTTTAGAGCTTAATGATTTAGTTAAGGCTTGTGAAGAAGAGTTTGGCGTTTCTGCAGCAGCAGGCGTAGCAGTTGTAGCAGCTGGTCCCGCAGCAGCAGTTGAGGAGAAGACAGAGTTCAACGTAGAGCTTACCGAAGTTGGCGCAGACAAGATCAAGGTTATCAAGGTTGTTCGTGAAATGACAGGTCTTGGTCTTAAGGAAGCTAAGGAAGCTGTTGAGTCAGCTCCCAAGGTACTTAAGGAAGGCGTTTCTAAGGATGAGGCTGAGGCAGCTAAGAAGCAGCTCGAAGAAGTTGGCGCTAAGGTTACCCTTAAATAATTTAAGCCAATTTAATAAGAATCTCAAAGCCCTTGAAATCAGGTTAAAAGCCTTGATTTTAGGGGCTTTTCTTTATGTTTTGATGTGGTCTAAAAATGATGTAAATTTGTGTAAAATGTTATAGGTAGGTTACAAAATAATAAGCTTAAAGCCTGATTTTTTGGGTATCTGATAAAATGCTTGTGTAGGCTTTCTGTTATGTAGCAAAACACTAAATGGCTTAAATACGGCGTTTTTATTCCTTTTACGAAGTTTTTACACGTTAAATCAAAGAAGAATGATATAACCCGATAAAGCCGAATGGTTACTATGATTTTAGTGACAATACTTTTTGTTTGAGAAAAAAATGTTT
>JAEEVO010000053.1 GCA_016290905.1 Lachnospiraceae bacterium
CTCGACAAGTCCCGAATATCCCCGTCTGAAACCTATAACCTTCATATTGTAGCCGATGGCCGAACGAACAACCGCACGGATCGCTGCATTCATACCCGGAGCATCCATACCGCTCGTAAGAACACCGATAACCTTTTTCCCTGTAGATTCTTCGGTTTCAACAGGAAGCATGCCCTCACTCTTCATGAGCCTGCTGTCACCCTTACGGGTCAGCTTTCCAAGCATGTCGACAAGGAACGGATCAAGCGTCTTCTTCATTGAAAGAGCCTCATCCATGTCAAAATCAACGAATGCACCGTTCTTATATGCAACAACCCTGTCACATCCGCCCTTCAGCAGTATATCGACAGCCTTGGCACCGAATGCCGATGCAAAAACCCTGTCCTTACAGGTCGGGCTTCCGCCCCTCTGCAGATAACCGAGAATAGTGGCTGTAGTCGGCATGCCTGTTGCATACTCGATACGTCTTGCCATGCCCTCGGAATCGCCTATTCCTTCAGCGTTTATGATGATGTAATGCTTTCTTCCGCTCTTACGTTTGGTCTGTATATCGTTTATGAGCTTCTGCTCCTCATATTTGTATAATTCGGTGGTAAGCACTGCCTCTGCGCCGTTTGCAAGTCCGCACCAGAGCGCGATGTATCCCGCATGTCTTCCCATAACCTCTATGATGGAGCAGCGCTCCTGAGAGGTCGAAGTATCCCTTATCTTATCTATCGCATGCATAGCTGTATTAACAGCGGTATCAAAACCGATGGTATACTCGGTACATGCAATGTCCAGATCTATCGTTCCGGGAATACCGATAACATTTATTCCTCTTTCCTTTAAAGCAAGACAGCCCTTAAACGAACCGTCTCCGCCGATGACGATCAGAGCGTCGATGCCGTGCTTCCTGCAGTTCTCGGCAGCTATGTCCTGGCCCTCGGTCGTTATCATCTCTGGACATCTCGCCGTAAACAGGAAGGTTCCGCCCTTCTGTATCGTATCTGCCACGCTCCTTGAGTTCAGATCCACGATATCCTCGTCGATAAGACCCGAAAAGCCTCTCTTAATGCCCTTTACCGCAATACCGTTGGCAATAGCGGTCCTGACTACGGCACGTACGGCTGCATTCATGCCCGGAGCATCGCCGCCGCTTGTAAGCACGCCGATCGTCTTGATATTGTGCTTCACGGTTTCCTTTTCCTCTGCCTTCTCAAGTGCTTCCGTATCCTTGTTGACTACCTTGACCTTCCTGATAGTCTTTGAACCGGTTTCCTTCTGATCTTTTTTCTTAGCCGCCATACTTTTTCTCCTTTTCCGGTATTCCCAACTCTATGAAATACTTCCTCTTCACTTTGTCAACCTACGCGTCCTATTTGTCATCCTGAGCGTCAGCGAAGGATCTTATTACCGGAGTTTTAAGATTCTTCGCTTCGCTCAAAATGACAATACTACTCTATGCAATCAAAACTTATACTTAGTCGGAAGAACCGCAACCGCCTTCTCCCCGTATTTCTTTTTTAATATATCAAGCAGTTCCTGTGAAACCGCGGTTGATATGAATTTAGGATACCTCTTTAACTGCTTTTCCTTCTCCAGATAAACAACAAGGCTGTCCTCCCCGTCATATTTCCTTATAAGCTCAAGCAGCGCCTCTTCGCTCTGCCCGAAAATTTCTTTATCCGGGAACTTGATCCAGAGCTCCGACGGTATCTCATCAAGCTCCTTCATCTTGGAACAGATGAGCTTGGCGCCTCTTTCCTCGTCAACGGTCACCCTTCCCTTGATCAGCACCTTCGCGTCCGCAACGCACAGGGACCTGTTTGTCATATAGTCCCTCGGGAATACGATAACCTCAATGCTCCCGTACATATCCTCAAGCGTAAGGAAAGCCATGATGCTGCCGTTACGGGCGTATTTCTGGGTTACGTTCGAAACAATGCCGCCTACAATACATTCCTGATCATCCCTGACCTTAAGCTCCTCAGTTTCGTCCTCTGCCGCAAAATCCACAGTGGTGGCCGTCACGTTCTTCTCAAGCACTGCAGAATACATTTCAAGCGGATGCCCCGAAACATAAAGTCCCAGCACTTCCTTTTCAAACGCCAGTATCTCATCCCTTGAATAATCCTGGATATCCGGAAGCTTCTCATCATCCACTCCGGTCTCGGCAGGTGAAAACAGATCGAACAGCGTCATCTGGCCTTCCATTGAGCTTTTTCTTCTTGAAGCCACCGCCTCTATGATACCCGAGCTTGCCTGCAGCAGCTGCCTCCTGTTACCCGGCAGTGTATCAAACGCCCCCGCCTTTATCAGGCTTTCTATGACTCTCTTGTTTGTCTCCTTCGAAGAAAGACGTTCAACAAAATTCTTAAATCCGGTATACGGACCGTTCAGGTTCCTTTCGGCAACTATCGATTCTACGACAGGCCTCCCGACACCCTTTATGGCAGATAAGGAATACCTTATCGAATTGCCCGTAACCGTGAACGAAACATTGCCTTCGTTCACATCCGGGGGAAGAACCGCTATCCCCATCTTCCTGCAGACGCTGATATAGCCTGCGGTCTTACCCGAATTATCTATTACCGAGGTAATCAGCGCCGCCATGAAATGCACCGGATAGTAGCACTTAAGATAAGCCGTCTGATAAGCGACAACCGCGTATGCAGCCGCATGCGACTTATTAAATGCGTACTTTGCAAAATCCGTCATATCATCATATATCTTATTTGCTATCTTTTCGGAAATCCCCAAAGACGCACATCCGGGAACCTTCTCCGACTCGTTACCGTGTACGAAGTTTTCCCTTTCCTTTTCCATGACGCTCTGCTTTTTCTTTGCCATGGCACGTCTTACCAAATCGCTCCTGCCGAAGCTGTAGCCCGCAAGATTACGCACGATCTGCATAACCTGCTCCTGATAGACGATACAGCCGTATGTCGGCTCCAGGATGGGACGGAGCTGCTCACAGTCATAAGTGATCGTCTCCGGCTCCTGCTTTCCCTTTATATATTTCGGTATGAAATCCATGGGCCCGGGACGGTAAAGCGAGATACCCGCGATAATGTCTTCCATCGAGCCGGGTCTTAATTCCTTCATGAAGTTCTTCATACCGGTACTCTCAAGCTGGAAGATACCCTCCGTCTTTCCGGATGCTATAAGATCAAATACCTTTTTATCATCATAATCTATCGCATCGATATCAAGCGGGACAAAGCCCTCCGAGCTTCCCCCGTGCTCTTTCCTGTATTCTTCTTCTAAGGTCTCGTTGACGGATTTCACTGCGTCCTGAATGACGGTAAGGGTCCTCAGTCCAAGAAAGTCCATCTTTAAGAGCCCGAGCTCCTCAAGCGTCGTCATCGTGTACTGAGTCGTGATCGAATCGTCAGCCGACCTTGAAAGAGGTACGTAATCATCCGCCGGAGCATTGGAGATAACAACACCTGCCGCATGCATCGAGCAGTGCCTCGGAAGACCTTCGAGACGCAGGCTCATGTCGACAAGCTTCTTTACCTCAGGATCGGAAGCGTAGGCCGAGGACAGGTCGGGATTGACCTCCATTGCCTTTGTCAGCGTTATGCCAAGCTCCTCCGGGATCATCTTTGCTATCTGATCAACCTTGGAATAGGGCATATCAAGCGCACGCCCGACATCCCTTAAAACTCCGCGGGCCTGCAGCGTACCGAACGTAACTATCTGAACAACACGGTCCTTGCCGTATTTCCTTACAACATAATCAATGACTTCCTGACGCCTCTCATAACAGAAATCAACATCTATATCCGGCATGGTCACACGCTCGGGATTTAAGAAACGCTCAAAAAGGAGGCTGTATCTTATGGGATCGATATTCGTTATGCCGAGCGAATAAGCAACTATCGAGCCTGCGGCGCTGCCTCGTCCGGGGCCCACCGCTATGCCGTGATCCCTGCCGTATTTTATAAAATCCCATACGATCAGGAAATAGTCTGTAAAGCCCATGCCCTTTATCGTATCAAGCTCGTATTCAAGCCTCTCCTCAAGCTCCTTAAACGCCTCTTTCGATACTCCCGCGTATCTTTTCTTAAGACCCTCCGTACAGAGGCTCCTAAGGTAGGTCTCCGCAGTATAACCCTCCGGGACGTCAAATTTTGGAAGCTTGTAATGCCCGAATTCTATGTTTACATTGCACCTCTTTGCAATATCCGCCGTGTTCTCTATAGCTTCAGGCGCATACGGGAAAAGACCTCTCATCTCCTCCTCGGACTTCAGATAAAACTGACCGCCCTCGTAGCGCATACGATCCTCATCCTGTACCTTCTTCTGCGTCTGGATGCACAGAAGGATATCATGAGCCTCGGCGTCCTCAGCAAAGGTATAGTGGACGTCATTGGTCGCAACAAGCTTTATCCCCGTTTCCTTTGCCAGTCTTACAATCCCGGCATTTACGGTCTTCTGCTCCGGTATGCCGTGATCCTGGAGCTCAAGGAAGAAATTATCCTCTCCGAAAAGCTTCCTGAACCTGAGCGCAGCTTCCTTTGCACCCTCATAATTACCCTTGATAAGGTTTCCGGGGATTTCTCCCGCAAGACATGCAGATAAGGCTATCACTCCCTCATGATATCTTTCAAGAACTTCCATATCCACACGGGGCTTATAATAAAAGCCCTCAATGAAGCCCTTTGAAACTATCTTCATAAGGTTGGAATAGCCGGTGTCGTTTTCAGCAAGAAGCACCAGATGGCGGTAACGCTCATCCGATACGGTATTTTCCTTTTCAAATCTGGAGCCGGGCGCTACATAGACCTCGCACCCTATGATCGGCTTTATGCCTATCTCGCCTGCTGCCTTGTAAAAATCAATAACGCCGTACATGACGCCGTGATCGGTTATGGCAAGTGAATCCTGCCCGAGCTCCTTCGCCCGGGCAAGAATCTCCTTTATCTTGCTTGAACCGTCAAGCAGGCTGTATTCTGTATGAACATGTAAATGAGTAAATGCCATAGATTAACCTCATGCCAAAACCATTCGTATCCTTTAAACGATCAGTCCGGCCATGCAGGTCTTGAATTGTCGTAAACCTTGGTTACGTCAAAGAAATATTCAAGTCTGTTCGGAACATCGGGGTTGTTCAGGTTCTTCAGAGTCAGGTGCATTCTCTCACCATCCGTATTGACCCTGCCCATACGCATGTAACCATCGGTAAGCTGTATCCAGTACCTTGCCGAGTCAACATTACAGAAATACCAGAAACCGTATTTCTTCATAATATCATACTTCTCGCCCGAATAGCCTCTCCAAGAACAGATGTCGGCACCATAAGGGTAGATATAGATATCTGTAGGTCCGAGGATAATCTCTACTTCTTCCTTCCAGCGCCTGCAGTCATACTCAAGCTTTTCTACGGAAACATTCGACATGTTCGAATGTGTGTAGCTGTGGCTTACGAACTCCCAGCCATCAGCCTTTATGGCATCGGCTACGGCCTTTGCCTTCTCACGCTCTGCATTGATACGCTTCATCTTTTCTTCTTCCGAAAGACCGTCATACATCTTCATGCTAAGACCCGTATCATATCCCAAAGCTCCCTCATAACCCGTAACAGCAAGGATGCCCTTTGCTCCGCGGTAAGAGAAATCCGGATGCTCTTTTAAGAACCTGTCAATAATCGGGAGAACATCATATTCACCGTAGCTGACATTTCCGTTAATATCCGTGTACTGACATGTGGGTATGCCGTCTGCGCCGATAACAAGCCTGTCGGCAAATCCACCGTCGTTATCCATGTACTGGTAGTAATTTACGTCATCCTGTGAAAGAACGAAGGGTGTTTTTCCGGGAGGAAGCATTATAGGCTGCTTCTGAAGCTTCTTTTTCCCGTCTTCTCCCGTAACCACCTTTGCAATATCATGCATGCTTATGAGGACATATCCCTTAGCATACATTTGCTCGATCATCTTGTTAAACTCACTGACCGTGGTCATGTACTGGTTATAGCCCTGTACCTGCGTTGATTTCGGTCCGAAAGCTCTTGAAGTATCAACTATGAGTGAATGTACGAAAATGTGGCTTATCTGTGTGTTGTCTGCCCACTTAACGCACTTTGCTTTGTCTTCCTCATATCTCTTTATTGCTGCCTGAGCCTCTGCGTCGCTTTCCGCTGCCGGATTGCTCTTAACCAGCTCTATGGCGGCATCATAATCATACATCATGGCCTTTATATCTGCCTCAGCAATGACTTCCTTTAAGGGACCGGTTGCAGCGGGTCTGCCCGGAGTTCCGCCCTCAGAACCGCCTTCGCCGTTACCGTCTCCGGTCTCGTTACCGGCACCTTCACCGGATTTGTTTCCTTCACCGCTCTGATTTCCTTCGGTATTCTTTGAGCCTTCACTGCCCGACTTCTTACCCTGATCGGAAATACCTGTCTGGCTGCTGCCTTCCTTTCCCGACTGAGTGCCGTTGCTTCCCTCTTTCTCGTTTGAAGCCGATGCATTGTTTCCGGGACCTATGAGGTTACCGTTGGCGTCGGCCTTTTCGATGATGGGTTCTCCGTCATCGGGACTCGAACTCCCTTTCTTGTTTCCAAACTTACTTATGGCTATAGGTATCAGAATACATACGATTATAAGCTCAACAATGATGACTGCCAAAGAAATCCTGTTCTGTTTAACCTGTTTTCTTCTTTGCTCTCTTGTCATAAAACCGCCCTCCGTATCAAACCGGGAGCTTTTAAACTAAAAGTCCCGAAATCAATTTATCTCCACCGACCGTAGTTAGTCGACACAATCCTAATTTAATAGTATAGCACAAATGAAAAAAAAAAGAAACCCCAAAAGGTTTCTTTTTAAAAAATTTTTTTGTTTTACGAAATATCAGGAAAAGAATGCAACAATGGCATCCATAGCCTCGCCTTCATCATTCCCGTTTATCTGGATATCGATCTTATCCTTTGCTGCGGTGGCCTTGTTCATGATGCTGATAAAGGTCATCATGCCCATGATGCTCTTGGCATTAACCTTTTTATCCTTGTACTCAAAAAATACGGAACTGTTAAATCTGCTCGCTTCCTGAACAAGCTTAGCTATAGGTCTCTTGTCCAGATCGGCGGTGATGTCAATGGCCATTTTCTTCGTAATCATAACTCTCTCCTGTTCAAGAATGCTTTCCCTCCGACTGCTGCACCGGCGTCTCCATATTCTCGGCACGCAGCTTATCCGCTATCTCCGAAAGCTTCTTTAATCTGTGATTTATCCCTGATTTGCCAACAGTTTCCCCATTATACACCACAAGTTCGGATAAAGTAGCCTCAGGATACTTCTCCCTTAAGAGTGCTACCTCCACAAGCTCATCACTTAAACCCTTCAGCCCCGTTTTCTTTCTGATATAGGCAATATCCTCAAGCTGCCTGCCCGAAGCGGCAAGAGCCTTTCTGATATTTGCCTCATCGCAGTTGACCTGCCTGTTCACATGATTTCTCAGATCCTTAAGTATACGCACATTCTCCAGCTCCATCATGGCAACCGGCGCCCCCATGATATTAAGAACCTCAGATATCATCTCGCTGTCCTTGACATAAACAACAAACTTATGCTTACGCCTTATACGCTTCGCCTCTATTCCGAGCTCGGTAATAAGGCTTCCGATGCTTTCCGCCAGCCTCTCATCCAAAACCGAGATCTCGAAATGATAATCCTTGTTCGGATCCGTTATCGAACCGGCGCCCAAAAACATTCCCCTTAAGAAAGCCCTCTTACAGCAGGTCATTGTATAAAGAACAGGATCCGCGGCAGGTTCATCATCACCAAGCTTAAGCGCTTTTTGTACCTCTTCCCTGTCCTTTCCGGAAAGAACGATCTTCCACAATTCTTTCCCGGAACGTTTTATATCGTATAACTTACAATCGATATTGTCAACAGAAAAAATTCTATTTAATAATTTTTCTGTTATTTTTATGACCAGTTCGTTTTCTGATGTTATGACCAGATTGTTCGTCTCCGGCTCATACCTGCCCAAAGACGTCATTATTCCGCCCAGCTCCGCCATCCTGCAGTGCCTCGGATTCGGTATGTCCGTACACAGTTCCTGTCTTACCTTTTCAGTAAAATTCATTCCTCAAACCCCAAAAGCTTGATCTCGGGCTCCAGAACCACAGAGGTCTTATCATAGACCTTCTCGATAACCTGCGAGATCAGCTCGTAAATATCATTTGAAGTAGCCCTGTCCGCATTTATCACGAACCCGCAATGCTTTTCGGAAACCTTGGCACCTCCGACGCTAAAACCCTTAAGCCCGCTGTCCTCTATGAGCTTGCCCGCGAAAAGTCCCTCGGGACGCTTAAACGTGCTGCCCGCACTCGGATACTCCAAAGGCTGCTTCTCGCGCCTGCGCTCATTCAGTTCCTTTATCTCGGCCTTTATGCTCTTCTCGTCGCCCTTTTTAAGCAGGAATGAAACCGAAAGCACGATGTAATCCTTTTCCTGGATGATGCTGTGCCTGTAGCCGAAATCAAAATCCCTGTTAAAGAGCCTTACGATATCCCCGTTTCCGTCAAGAACATCGGCAAACTCGAGGACATCCTTTATCTCTCCGCCGTAAGCGCCCGCATTCATGACCACAGCGCCGCCTACGCTGCCCGGTATGCCTGCCGCAAACTCCAGTCCCGACCAGCCCTTTGAAGCCGCCTCGTTCGCAAGGCGCGCAAGTGTACAGCCGGCGTAGGTGCTGACGGATATCGTATCCTTATCGTTGGTTGCTGAAAAAACGATATCTCCCGTAAGATCCTTTAAGGCGATTATCAACCCCCTATAGCCCTCATCCGCCACGAGGATATTTGTCCCGTTTCCGAGGATATAATAAGGTATGTTTTCATCCTTTGCAAGCTTGACCAGCTTCTGAAGATCCTCCACCGAGGTCGGACGAACCAACACGTCCGCAGGTCCTCCGGTCTTAAACGACGTATACTCCGAAAGCGCCACATTTGTGAAAAAACATCCCGCAGGTACACAACCCGAGATTTTATCCAGTAATATCTTATCCAAAACAAAAAACTCCTTATAAATTTATCTTAAACCAACCGTTTGGAAGCAGCTTCCTTTTCTGTCATTCGTTTATCGCACAGATGCTAAGGTATGCCGCACCGCATATGCCTGCATCATTCCCAAGCTCCGCAAGCTTAAACTCAGACTTTGTGAGCACGTTCATGTTGTTGGCCATGAAATGCTTCCTTACCGTATCGGTAATGATGGTACCCGCCTTTGAAACTCCGCCGCCTATTACATAGACCTCCGGATCGCAGGTCGCAGCCACTCCCGAAAGAGCCTGTGCAAGATAAGAACCCAAGGTATCAACAAGTTCTACAGCTGTCGCATCGCCTGTTTTTGCCGCATCAAAGATATCCTTGCAGGAAATATTGTCAATACTTTTAAGAGAACTTGTACACTTAGGATCAGCCAGAGCTATCTTAGCCATTCGTACTATACCGGTTGCCGAAGCGTACTGCTCAAGATGTCCGTGACCGCCGCAGCCGCATACAGCCTCTTCCTTAGGATTGACAACGATATGCCCTATCTCGCCTCCGCCGCCGTGTATACCGTGAACCACCTTGCCGTCGATGACTATACCGCCGCCGACTCCGGTTCCCAAAGTAATGAATACCATGTTCTTGTAGCCCTTAGCGCTTCCTCTCCAAAGCTCGCCCAGCGCAGCCGCATTAGCATCATTAAGCGCGCTGCACTTAAGTCCCGTAAGCGCCGACATCTTCTCGTTAACGTTAAATTCGCCCCATCCGAGGTTCGCACACTTCATGACAGTGCCGTCGGGTGCTACCGGTCCCGGAACGCCTATGCCGGCTCCGGTTATATCCTCTTTATTCAAGCCCTTTTCTTCGCATTTGGATTTTATCGCAGCCGCTATATCGGCCGGAACGTTCTCTCCGCCGTTTGAACGGTCGGTAGGTATCTCCCACTTGTCAAGCAGCTCGCCGTCTGCAGTAAAAAGTCCCATTTTAACGGTTGTACCGCCTATATCCACTCCGAAACAGTATTTCATGTCATTCTCCTTTTTGTATATTCTTTACCATTCCTTGATCTCGGGCTTAACGCCGTTGATGTTTGCTATTGCACGCTCGTACAATGTCTGTGCCGCATTATAGCCCATCTTCTTCTGTCTGCAGTTAACCGCAGCCGACTCACAGATGATCGCAAGGTTACGGCCCGGTCTTATGGGAATGTTGTGGCATATTACATTGTTCCCGAGATAGTTTACATAATGCTCCTCAAGACCCATGCGGTCATATTCCTTCTCGCGGTCCCAGTCCTCAAGGTTGATAACGAGATCGATGGTACCCGTATTCTTTACGCTTTCAACACCGAACAGGGTCTTTACATCTATTATGCCGATACCTCTAAGCTCTATGAAATGCCTTGTCATCTCGGGAGACGTCCCGACCAGGGTATCGTCGCTTACCTTCTTTATCTCAACAACATCATCGCTTATCAGACGGTGCCCACGCTTGATAAGTTCCAGAGCCGCCTCGGATTTACCGATACCGCTCTCACCCGTGATAAGAAGTCCTTCACCGTAAACATCAACCAGTACTCCGTGAATGGTCATGGTCGGCGCCAGCTCGACATTGAGCCACCTGATGACCTCTGCCATGAGAGATGATGTGGTCTTTCCGGTCCTAAGCAGCGGAACCTTGTACTTAATCGCCGTTTCAAGAAGCGCCGGCTCAAGCTCAAACCCGTTACAGAAGATGACGCAGGGAATGCCGCTCGAAAGAAAGCGGTCATAGATCTCCTCCTTGTTATCCTGCCTCTTTATATAGGAATGTTCAACGTTTCCTATGATCTGGATCCTCTCGTTATCGAAATCCTCCATGAAGCCTGCGAGCTGAAGCGCAGGACGGTTAATATCCGGCTTGGTTATGAATATCTTCCCGGTATCTATCTCGGGAGTACAGTTCTCAAGCTTCATTTTCTCTACAAGTTTTGATAAAACTACCGAATACTCGTCATTCATTTTTCATCTATTCCGGTAAATGCTTACCGGCTGTTCCTTTCTCCGGGAGCACCCCGGCTTTATTCCTCAAAACAACATATAGGTTTAAAATGTTAATACCTATGTTTGTCATCCTGAGCGTCAGCGAAGGATCTTATTCTATAAGGCGCAATTGGATTCTTCGCTTCGCTCAGAATGACACAAATTTAATCATACTGAATCTAAGTTTAGTCCTAGCAGCTCTCCACAACCCGCTTCCACGGCACTGCCGCATCCAGAGCGTCACAGCCCGGAGTCCTGCGGTACGACGGATAATGAACACACACCTTGACTATCCTGCCGCCCCTGTCGACGAAAAGCATCTTTCCGTCGGAATCCTGCGGCTCAACCTCACCTATACGCCTGCGTATCACGCCCAGATCCGGATCGTAAACCACAAAGATGTTTTCCCTTGAAAGGATCTCCGCTCCATCGGAAAATGCGCAGTAAAGCCTCAGCACATCAAGATCCGACTCGTAGACCACTATCCTCTTCCCGGGAGCCAGACGGCTCAGCTCATCTATATGATATCCCATACCGAAGCCGTAAACAATATATTCGTCAACTATCGAATCATACCAGTTTAAAGCCAGCTGCAGGGACTCGTTCACAACACGCCCGTTTGAGTGCAGATATATCCTGTCATTTGCGAACGGAGCCGATATGGTCATGGAACCGGAGGATGTAAACTCCAGGTTAAAGCCCTTCTTTAAAAGTGCGGACGGATCGAACATATCATCAAGCTTCGCATTCAGATTAACCCTGAAGCGTTTCTGCTCGTCTACCGACAGATCCTCACGCTCCTCTATCATCTCCCTCAATACCTGCTTTAGGGAATTGATATTCTCACGGTATTCCTCATTATCAAAAAGAAGATACTGCTCTTTTTTCAGGATATGCTCCTGTACACCGCAGATAAAGGTCGCAAGCTGCATGTCGTACAGATCGCACAGCAGCACATAGTCCTTTCGCTGTGTAGCCTCTACTATATTCTGCAGCATCTCTCCGATAAAGTCAACCGAAATTTCACTAAAATACTCCCGGTCCGTCATCACCGCATCCGTCACCAGATGTATCTCATCGGCCGTATCGGCAACCCACTCCAGGGCCTTATCATATCTTCCCGTCCTGAAAAAACATACAGCACGGTCCACAGCCCCGATCAGTTCCTTATTCGTCTCAAATATCTTCCTGATATCCACCTGCCAAACACACCCCGCTTTCTTACAGATATGCTATAGTACTAGTTTTTATAACATATCTTCAAAACGAACTTTATCCCAATACTTTATTCATCGGCTTTAGATATAACTGAAACCACTCTCTTCTATCCATATATCTTTATAATGTCTTATCATTCTTTTCTCTTACATATCCCATACCAAGGAACATGAAAAAATACATTGCGATACTGAATACCGTAACTCCGAAAAACGAACTGACAAGATATCCAAATGCCGCCGTAAGACAGGCCAATGTAGCCCCATCCATTATTTCTTTCTTTTTAAGAGCTCTTATAAAAACTCCCAGGCACCCGGCGAAATACAAAATTCCTACCGGAATACCGTAAAACAACGTATATTCAATAAATTCGTTATGAGGGCGGAAATTATAAATCATTACATCGTCTCTGTAAGCAGCGCCTTCAAATCCTACTCCAAATAACTTATTTTCATTTATATATTCAAGAGAAGCATTCCATTCGGCCCATCTTTTTGACCCTGCGTTTCCTGCGTTCTCATCTCCAGACACTATTTTGCCCACGTCTGAAGCGAGTGATGTAACATTTTTTTCAAACATCCCGGTAAACAGTCCGGGAATAACCAAACATATAATAAACACCGGAATCAAGATAATTGCCTTCCAGTTTATTTTCTTTTCAATAATGTAATGAACAACAGCAATAAAAATTACCGCAAATGCAGCTCCGATCCATGATCCCATAGTATCATTCAGCGAAAGAGCTACAGTATTTGCGGCAAATGCAATAATTGCAACTATTTTCCATGATTTCTGTTTTTCGTAAATGAACTCGGAACCGGCTAAAGGAATGGATATAGCAAGATAGTACCCATAATAATTCGTATTTCCAAAAATAGAAACAAAGCCGTCAGGTCTGATATGTACAAGTTCAAAATCAAAAACATTTTTCCATAATACAAAACCCGCAACTACCAGGAGCATACTCACTAGTAAATGTACTCTCAGCAGAAATGTTTTATGTTTTTCCAGTTTAACCTGTGTACCGCAAAACAGAACAAAAATGAAATAAGACAGCTCCATATCGAATGTTTCACCGAGCTGCATTATAAAGTATTCTCCAAAAGCATATCCCAATCCATTGTATGCCTGACTTATAAACATCATGATCACCAGAAGGGAAAACACGATAATAAGCGGATTTTTCCTAATCATGAGTTTCAGACTTGCATTTTCAATTTTAGCCCTCGAAAATACCAATATGTATATGATAAAGGAGATAATACAGATCACAGGCAATATATAGCTTTGTGTAAACAGCATATGCCAGGCCAAAGAAAAATCAGTCGTTTTAATAAGCATAGCCAACATCGCCATAACAGCTTGAAAAATCAAAGCTATAGTTACTGCAATAGTTGCCAGTCGGCTCACAGCAGTTTCAGATACACTCCCCAGCTTTTCCAAAATATTTTTTTTGTTATTTGTTTCAGTCTCCATTTTAGTCCTCTATTAACTTTACCGATTTTCCATCATGATAAACTTTGGTCTTTCGCTGAATAATGTGGGTAACTATTTGCCATTATTATTTTGTCAATTCTCTCACATGCATGCCCGTCACCATATGGGTTCACGGCTCTGGCCATTCGGTTATAAACTGTATTATCATCTAATAAAAGCTTTGCCTCACTATAAATCTTTTCTTCATCTACTCCCACAACTTTAACGGTTCCGGCTTCAACTGCTTCAGGGCGCTCGGTCTCGGTACGCATTACAAGGACGGGTTTACCAAAATGAGGTGCCTCTTCCTGCAGTCCGCCCGAATCTGTCATCACCATATAGCACCGCGATAGCAGGTTATGCATATCAAGAACATCAACAGGGTCTATCAACCTAATATTTGCTACGTCAGATAAGGCTGTAAATACCGTATTTCTTACCGCAGGATTCAGGTGTACCGGATATACGAACATTACATCCGAGTATTTTTCTGACAGTCTTCTGACAGCACTGCATATGTGTTCCAGCGGTTTCCCAAGATTTTCTCTTCTGTGTGCCGTGATCAGTACCACTCTATGGTTGTCAAAATCGAGCTCATTCAAAATGTTCGAAGAAAATGTATAATCATTCCTGACAGTATACTGAAATGAATCAATAACCGTATTTCCCGTAACATATACATTCCCGGTTATTCCTTCTTTTCGCAGGTTTTCACGGTTCAGTTCCGTGGGAGCAAAATAATATGTGCTGATTCTGTCCGTAAGCAGCCTGTTCATCTCTTCAGGGAACGGTGAATAAATATCTCCAGTCCTCAACCCTGCCTCAACATGCCCCACAGGTATCTGTTGGTAAAAAGCTGCCAATGCCGCAGCATAAGAAGTTGTGGTATCTCCATGAACAAGAACAAGATCAGGCTTCTCTTCTTTCAATATAGGCTCCATGCCATTAAGAACCGAACTGGTGATAGTAGTCAGGGATTGCTTATCTTTCATCACATCAAGGTTATAGTCTTCTATAATCCTAAAAGCATCCATAACCTGACGAAGCATCTCCTTGTGCTGCCCGGTAAGACAGACAAGACAATTCAGGTCTTTATTCTCTTTTAGTTTTAAGACCAGAGGGCACATCTTGATTGCCTCAGGTCTGGTCCCGAAAACGAGTAATACTTTCATAGTATTTTATTGTCATTCCTTCTTAATAGTGTTAAAGTTTTTCTCAGAATCTGTAAGGATGCTATAATAGTCTTTTATGATTCAAGCTTTTCCTTTAATGCCAAAGCATCTAGAAAATACTTAACCGCCCAGCTTATTTCTGAATCTGGAAAATAATAAGGCTTCTTTCTGCCTCTATAAAATCCGGCAATCAAGCCCGGAGCCGGATAGCTCCCATACCACCCTCCAGACTCATTTTGTAAATCCAAAGCGTAATAAAACAGGGAATTTCCTTTCTCAAGTTCACCAAGCTTATACCATACGATAGCGAGCTGAAACAATCCAGTTGAACATACCCAAGGAACATCATTAAGCCCAGGAATTGCTCCTTTTCGTGTGCGATACTTCTCAAGTCTGTTCATTGACTCTCTGCACAGATCAATTTCTCCAAGGTCAAAAAGCCCTTCCATAACATATGCATAAAAGTGAGAAAGAAGACTGAAATTCCTAATCTTATCAAGTTTGTTAATCTTATAGTAGTTAAGAATTTTATTAACCGCTTCCAGATACTCTGGTTTGTTAAAAATACGACCCGCTTCTCTGATCGGCGATAAACAGTATATATGAATCAGTTCAGAACAAAAACTCTCATCTTCACCCCAAGCGTCTTTGCTGGGAGTGGTAAGCCTTCCGTCCGGTTGCATGTTAGATAGTATCCAATCACAACCACAAATTATATGCTCGTTTACCTCCGGTAAAACATCTCTAATTGCCACAAGTCCCTTTAAAATCTGTGCAGAATCAAACACATATGGAGCAACATCTTGACTATCATACCAAGAACCATCCTCTTTCTGAATAGAACATAAGTATTTAGCATATGCTACGGCCAAATCACGCTCCCCCCATTTAAGGAGCGAAGGAATATAGTAGCCTGTTACTTCCGGATAAATTACTTGGTCTTTGGACGTAACAGCGATACCCTTATGTTCAATAGTATTATTTCTTATCCATGTTAATGCTTTATGTAAATGATCTTTCTCATTCTGTAACATAATATATGCTCCCAAACTATTTGATAAGTTCCACCACTTATTCGATTTGTTTTTGTCTATAATATCTTCATATATTCCATAAAATTCTGTTTATTCTCCAATGCTGTTGTTGTAGGTCTTCCAAGGTCTTTTCGTGCTCCAATTGCGCATTTCACTTCTACCAGACTCAACTCATTTTTATTCTTTACGGCTTCCAAAACTTCATCCAGCTCATCGAATGAATCAACACAAACAGCATTCAGATAACCGCATGCGAGAGCGATCTTAACTATATCAATGCTTCCGGCTACAGTCGGCATTCCACCAACAGTTTCGTGAGCACCGTTATTTATCACAATATGAATAAGGTTTGACGGTTTATTCGCTCCGATTACCGCCATAGAACCCATATGCATTAAAACGGCTCCGTCACCGTCAATACACCAGATCCGTTGTTCAGGTTTGTTTAGAGCTACTCCAAGCGCAATCGACGAACTGTGTCCCATTGAGCCGACGGTGAGAAAATCATATTTATGACTCTGTCCATTAGCGGCACGTGTTTCAAACAATTCTCTGGATGCCTTGCCAGTCGTGCTAATAATAAGATCTTCACCCGATACTTTTACAATATGCTGGATAATTTCTTCCCGTAACATCTTATTATCATTACTGTACTTGACTTCAGGCGCATCGGTAAGGGCGCCTTTACGTATCACAAATGCGACATCCTTACCGGAGTCAAGAACAGTGCGGAACCGCTCCATTGTTTTAGCAACTTCCTCATCAGTAGTTTCCGTCCCGATTACAAATGTAGCTATATCCATATCTTTCAACAGTTTCAGAGTCACTTCGCCCTGATAAATATGCTGCGGTTCATCATGTATTCCAGGTTCTCCACGCCAACCTATGATAAAAATCACAGGAATAGCATAGACTTTATCGTTCAGCAGGGATGTGACCGGATTAATAATGTTGCCCTCACCGCTGTTCTGCATATATACAACCGGCACTTTCCCTGTAGCAAGATGATAGCCTGCTGCAAGAGCTGTACAATTTCCTTCATTTGCGGCAATGATATGAT
>JAEEVO010000160.1 GCA_016290905.1 Lachnospiraceae bacterium
AAAAGGATAAACGACTACTTTGACGGTCCCGACATGCAGGAATACTTCAGTGAAGAAAAAGAACCCTTCAGAGCCATGGTCAGAGCCAAGCAGCAGCTTTCGGAGGATGAATGCATAGAAATACTGAAAAACGAACTGCGCGGAGTCCTGTCCGTCATAGGGGACGGCGGCTATCCCTACGGCATGCCCATAAACCACTACTACTGCCCGGAAGACGGAAAGATATATTTCCACGGAGGAAAGAAAGGCCACAAGATAGACGCTCTTAAGCGCTGCCCCAAAGCATCTTTTTGCGTATATGACCAGGGCTACAGCAACTCCGACGAGTGGGCTCTGAATATACGCTCTGTCATAGTGTTCGGAAAAGTGGAATTCATAGAGGACAGAGAGACCGTATACAGGATATCAAGAGAACTGAGCTATAAGTTCACAAACGACGAGAAATATATAGAACACGAAATAGAAAAATCCGGCCCGGGAACGCTGATGTTCACCCTGGTGCCGGAACATATGACTGGTAAGATCGTTAACGAATCCTAAGGAAAAAGCCTCTTTTTTCAAAAGAGGCTTCAGACTGAAGACAAAGTCTCACGTGAAGCGTGAGGCTTTTCTTTTTGGTTGCGCCGCAACCCAGGATGATTTCTGCACCTGGGTGAGAGTCTGATAAAGGCTTCCTGCGGTGAAGCAGGAAGCATCCGCTATGTATGGGTGGGGTGCAGAAATCTTTTGATAATACATTCTTTAGAAAACCCCTCAACCCATTGCAATTACTGGATTTGTGGCACTTTTTATGGTATAATTCTAATGTATGAAAGGTGCTTAGATCCATGATTTCTAAAGATTCTTCAAAACCGAAACAATACCAAGTTGTTTCGCTTGATTCACTGGTCCCTGAAGACCATCTTTTAAGAAAAATAGATGAAAATATCGATTTTAGTTTCATCTATGACCTTGTCGAGGACAAGTATTCCCCTGATTTCGGAAGGCCAAGCCTTGACCCTGTTACTCTGATAAAGATACCTATCATTCAATATATGTTCGGGATAAAAAGCATGCGGCAGACCATCAAGGATATCGAAGTCAATGTTGCCTACAGATGGTTTCTAGGGCTTGACTTCTATGATCCTGTTCCGCACTTCACTACTTTCGGTAAAAACTACAAGAGAAGGTTTGAAGGAACAGATCTTTTTGAGCAGATCTTCATGGATATACTTTATCAATGCATGGATAAAGGACTCGTAGATACCTCTTCCATATTTGTCGATGGGACTCACGTAAAAGCAGCAGCCAACAAGAAGAAGGCGAAGAAGATCCTCGTGGCAAAGAAAGCAGCCCGCTTTTATGACGAGCAGCTCAAGAAGGAGATCAACGAAGACAGAGAGGCTCATGACAAGAAGCCTCTCAAGGATAAAGACGATGACGAGGGCAATGGCGGAGAAAGTGGCTCAGGAGAAATCAAGGAGATCAAAGTATCTGAAACAGATCCGGAAAGCGGATGGTTCCACAAGGGAGATCATGAAGAAGTTTTTGCATACAGCATAGAATCGGCTTGTGATAAACATGGATGGATGCTTGGATATACGATCCATCCGGGCAATGAACATGACTCTGCGACTTTCCCATACCTTTATGAAAAGATCAAGCAATTTGGCCCCGAATACATAATAGCCGATGCAGGATACAAGACACCTGCGATAGCAAAACTTCTGACAGATGACGGCATCGCTCCGATATTCCCATACAAAAGACCTCAAACGAAGAAAGGCTTTTTCAGAAAACACGAGTATGTGTTCGACGAACACTATGACTGTTACATATGCCCATGGGATCAGGTCCTTAAATATTCGACCACAAACAGAGAGGGCTACAGAGAGTACAAGAGCGACGGAAAGATATGTGAAAGCTGCCCTTACCTGAGTCAGTGCACACAGAGCAAGAATCACGTAAAAGTAGTGACAAGGCATATATGGCAGCCATATCTTGATTACTGTGAGGAGCTCCGGCATACGGACGGCATGAAAGAACTGTATGACCTTAGGAAAGAAACCATAGAGCGAAACTTCGGTACAGCTAAAGAACATCATGCTATGCGGTATACGCAAGAAAAAGGAAAAGAAAAGATGGCCATGAAGGTAGGCCTAACCTTTGCTTGTATGAACATGAAGAAGTTGGTCAATGTACTGAGCAAAAGACCTGAAAACGGGTCCTGTGATCCCTTAAACTCTTTAAAAAATCGTCTTTTTTGCATACTTCACAGTTTCAATAGATATTCTTTCGCATAAAAAAGAGAAAAGCCCTTGGGCTTTCGCCCAAAGACTTTGTCTTCAGTCTGACCGGGCCTTAAGCCCGGTTTTGTATTGTATCGAATATTGATCTCTTCAAAAGACTTGATCGATCCTTATTCTTCTTCCTGAGCATCGAGTTCTTCGATCCTTTTGAGCACTTCAGTCTTTATATCCATATATGCTTTCTTTGGATCGTCGTTGCATACGACGTGCTTGAAGAGGGGAGCTACGGCAAGGTCCATCTTAGCCTTGCTGAGGCGCCTCTGTATGGAGCCCGGATCGTTTGCATAGGTCTCGTTTATATGCTTCTCAAGGTCTTCGAAGGTCTTTGGCACTACGTAGAAAGCAATGCTTCTGTCTATGTTCATCTTGATGCTTCCTACGCCTTGTGCTTCGACTTCGATGAGCACGTTCTTTCCCATGCTGACAAGATGTTCGACCTGGGCTCTCGGTGGGCCCTAATAGTATCCGTTGAACTCCGTATATTCGAGGAGCTCAAAATTCTTTACTGAATTTGCAAAAGCTTCATGGCTTATAAAGTAGTAGTCCACACCGTCGACTTCGCCTTCCTTCTGGGGACGGGTGGTCTCTGATACGGAATAGAAGAGTTTGAGGTCTTCATCTGCCAGGAGAAGATCTCTAATTTCTCCTTTGCCTACGGAGCTGACTCCGCTGAGTATTACAACGATTCCCTGTTTCATGAGTGCCGGTTCCTTTCGATATATTTTGTATATTATACTACTGTTTCGAAAAAATAAAAGAGTAATATGCGGGTGAAATGTATATTATTCTAATAAAGTCTGTCTTTTGCAATGACACCGTCAAACACTTCTTCGAGCAGTTTGTAATTGAAAACGTTATAGTTATC
>JAEEVO010000054.1 GCA_016290905.1 Lachnospiraceae bacterium
ACGTGTAAGGCTTCCGTCTGCCTTCCCGGTGATCTTTTCCTTCGTTGTGCTGCCGTCAGCATTCTGAATCGTCGTGTTTGTCTTCAACGATCCGTCTGTGTTCACTGTAGTCTTAGAAGTACTTGAAGATCCGTCGGCATTTGTCTCCGTAGTCGTGATGGTCTTGGTACCTTCTTCATTAGTCTTCTCAACCACCTTGGAAGTACTGAGGACATTACCGTCAGCATCCTTCTCGGTGTTTGTTGTTGTAACGGATCCATCCGGCTTCGTAACTACCTTCTCTGTTATTGTAGCACCGTCCTCGTCCTTAACGGTGTTGGTTGTGGTAACTGTTCCGTCAGGCTTCTCTTCAACCTTCTCGGTTGCAGTGGAGCCGTCTGTATCTTTGACTGTATTTGTTGTAACTATTGTTCCGTCAGCCTTTTCCTCAACCTTCTCGGTAATCTTGGTTCCGTCGGCCTTGGTGGTCGTAGTGGTCGATGTCCTTGAACCATCCGGTTTTTCAACCACTTTCTCGATAACCTTGCTGCCGTCCGTGTAGGTTGTGGAAGTCGTGGTTGTAAGTGTTCCGTCATCAGCCTCATCCGTAGTGGTAGTCTGCTTCCTAACCTCAGGCTCCTTTTCCGGTTTGGTCTCAGGTGTAGGCTCGGGCGTAGGTGTGGGTGTAGGCGTGGGCGTAGGCGTGGGTGTCGGTGTGGGTGTAGGTGTGGGCGTGGGTGTCGGTGTGGGTGTAGGTGTGGGCGTGGGTGTGGGTGTAGGTGTGGGTGTAGGTGTAGGCGTGGGTGTCGGCGTAGGTGTAGTCTCGGTATAAGTTATATTACCGGTCCATTTATTACCATCAAACCAAAGCTCTGCGCTAATATTCTGAGAGCCGTCAAATACGACTTTTTTATCACCAAAAGTAAGCTCGAGAGGAACCGACCCAATCTTAATGATCGCACCCATTTCGGCAACTAGTGTACCTTTACCTTCGGTTTTCAATTTCCCGCCATTAAGGATATTAAGTGTTGCACCCTTAGAGATCTCAAAGCGTCCGGCCTTTCCCTGTTCACCTTTCAGCACGAGAGTCCCGGCAATCGTTGCATCCGTTACGATCCTTACCGTTGAATCTGCATGATCAGCCGCGTCTTGGGGATTTTCTCTTCCTTTGATCTCAAGCGAAGCGACATCTGTCACTTCCAGTTTTTTAATGTTTATGTTACAATCAATGGTGGTTATCGGTTCCAATCTGTTCACGGTTATACTGTCAAATGTGACAGGAGGATAAGTTCCATTGTTCCTGTTGAGCCAATCATAACGATATTTGGTATGGTCAAAGATATCTTTTTCCCTGGGAAGCGTAACCGTTTTCGAGATTCCGGGACCGGCATCTTTTACCGACATTTTGCCATCAGTGAATGCAAAAAGATAATTGTCATCCTTATTGTCAATACCGTCGAATTTAACGTTAGCTTCACTTAACTCCCCAAAAGACACCGCCCATTCGAGATATTTTTCTGCCTTTGTGGTGATAATGATCTTTGTCCTTTTCGTAATCAGAACTTCGTTGGCGGATACAATACGGCTAAGATCGGGAGTGCGGATCTCACGGGGAAGCCCGTAGGATTCCAGATCAAGAAAACCGTTACCGGATACTTCGATCGATCCGTAATCGCCTAAAACAAGCTTGTTTCTGATCAATAATTGATTTACTCCGACTCCGGAGTCGGCAACTTCATTTATTATAATGTCGCCATCTGCTATTACTTCGTCAACATCAACTCTAATTGGTATCTCAGCATTTTGTGTCAAGCGGGAAGTAATTACCAGTTTATTTCCCTGCGGAATAACCAGTTTTTCACCCCTAAAGCTTTTCGCAGGACAATATTCCCGGTTTATCTTCACTTCACCGAATTTAATATCAGGGTACCTATCCAGCAATTCAAGAAAACGATCTTCTTCGCTCGGAAACTCAATATTGACCTTCGTTCCGCTCCATACGTCATTCGAATGGTAAAGAAAATAGTAGCTGTTCTGTTCCCCGTCCAAAGTGACAGTCTGCCCATCGACTACTATACTGACAAAGGAGTTGCCGTCAATTACTGAGGCTCCTTCTTTCACAAAGATGAACCCGTCCCCACCATTCTCCGTTTCAACACATCCGGACTGAGAGACTTTCAAAGCAGCACTTTCTTCGAGTACAAGAACACCTTCCATCCCCCAGGCTCCAAGAAGAGTGATCCTGCCTTCGACCTCTGCGCTCTCTGTAACCTTAATCGTTGTTGTCTTAGGATTACCTCCATCAAAAAGATATCCCAATGTGATCGCACCACCGGAAACAACCTTGAGTTTTTTTACGGTGTACTCCTCATTTTCCTGAGCGGTACTGACCGTCAACTCTTCATAATACTTTGGCTCTTGCGGCTCATCAGCTTTTACTTCCACCGTGAATGAACCAAGCACGAAGACAGTGAAACCCAAAACAAATGCAGCGAGAACCACGATCATCCTTTTCCTGATTTCTTTCATAAAATACCTCCTGACAGAAAAACTCCAATCAAATCAATAAAATCTCTTTTACTCTCGTAAATTTTGCAGAATTTTAAATATATCATACCCCAATTTTAAATATACAACGTTTCTCCCAAAAAGCAAGCAGCAAGTAGCGACAGAGGGACGATTCTTTTATCACATAATGCTATATAATGTAACTCCCATACTCTGATTATCCCCCTCATCAGTCAGCTTCGCTGATTGAAAAAAAACAAGTGCCCACAAAGGGACACTTGTTAGAATACTTTTAAGATCCTTCGCTACGCTCAGGATGACAATTTATTTGGGGATAACAATTTATTTGGGGATGACAATTTATTTGGGGATGACATTTTATTGGGGGATGGCATTTTATTGGGGGATGGCAAACTCGGGGAGCCTGTCACCTTTTGGAGCATGTCACCTTTTGGAGCATGTCACCTTTTGGAGCAGTTGCAGTCTGAAGGACGGGTACTGCAGTTGCAGCCTGAGGGGCAGGTGCTGCAGTTGCACCCGCAGGAGCTTATGCCTTTTTTCTTATTTTTTACCATGCTGACGATCAATCCGGTTATTATGGCCGCCAATATCAGGCTGACCACGATCGTTCCCATGTTATCCGTTAACCATGTCATTTTACAACAACCTTTCTTTCAAATTTCGTTGCTTCTCTGTAAGGCCTAAAGAGAAGATACAGGAAAGCAGCTATGACTATAAACGACAGGATGATACCGAACACGTTTCCGTTTCCGGCGAACATACAGCCGAGCTGATATACAACGAAGGATACTATATATGCGAAGCCGCATTCGTAGCCTATGGCAAACCATGTCCATTTCGCATTGTTCATCTCTCTCTTGATGGCGCCGATCGCTGCGAAGCAGGGTGCACAGAGGAGGTTAAAGATAAGGAAGCTCATACCTGCGGAAGTGGTGAACGCTGCTGCGAGTGCTGCCCAGGTGCTTCCTTCGCCGCCGTACAGAACTCCCATAGTTCCGACGATGTTCTCTTTTGCAACAAGTCCGGTAACTGATGCAACCGATGCCTGCCAGTTACCCCAACCGAGAGGTGCGAACAGCCAAGCGATGCCGTTTCCGATGGATGCGAGGATACTGTCTCCGATAGCGTCTTCTTCAAGCATACCGAACTCGCCTTCCGTCCATCCGAAACGTGAAAGGAACCAGATCACGATGGTCGAAAGCAGGATGATCGTGCCGGCCTTCTTGATAAAGCTCCAGCCCCTCTCCCACATGCTTCTTAATACATTCCTTAATGTAGGCCAGTGATATGCCGGAAGCTCCATAACAAAGGGAGCGGGATCACCGGCGAACATTCTCGTTTTCTTAAGGATGATACCTGAGAATATGATAGCAGCTATTCCTATGAAATATGAACCTGTTGATATCCATGCGCTTCCGCCGAAGAGTGCGCCGGCGATCATTGCTATGAACGGCACCTTTGCTCCGCAGGGGATGAAGGTGGTCGTCATGATCGTCATACGCCGGTCTCTTTCATTTTCTATGGTTCTTGAGGCCATGATACCGGGGATGCCGCAGCCCGTACCGATAAGGATCGGGATAAAGCTCTTTCCCGAAAGACCGAAACGGCGGAATACCCTGTCAAGCACGAATGCAACTCTTGCCATATATCCGCTTGCTTCAACAAATGCGAGCATAAAGAACAGTACCAGCATCTGAGGTACAAATCCGAGTACTGCGCCAACACCGGCTATGATACCGTCAAGTATCAGGCCTTTAAGCCATTCAGCACATTCCATTTTGTCAAGCAGGTTCTCTACGAGAACAGGGATGCCGGGTACCCATACGCCATAATCAGCGGGGTCGGGTTCTTCCATGCCGTTTTCTTCAAAATATTTAACGGCGTCGAGATAGCTCATGGCATTTACTACTTCTTCATCAGCATCCTCGGGCACTGATTCATAGTATACCGTAATCTCGCTCTGTTCCAGTGTTTCTTCGTCTTCTATCGTGTATGAAACCTCAGTATCGGTCGTCGTATATGCTTTCATATCCTCTATGGACATTTCTTCATCAAAACCGACATAAGCGTCTACTGCCTGCATAGCGGCCGTATAATTGTCTGTCGCCTCATCCGAGTCTCCCGAACCGATGCCTAAAAGATGGAAGCCGTCTCCGAACAGACCATCGTTTGCCCAGTCTGTAGCAGGAGCTCCGACTCCTACCATGGCTATCCAGTATATTGCGAACATTACTATTGCAAATATGGGAAGACCGAGCCAGCGGTTGGTTACGATCCTGTCGATCTTATCCGATTTACTGAGCTGACCTGCATCCTTCTTTTTATAGATACCCTTCAGGACTTCGGCGATATATACATATCTTTCATTTGTTATAATGCTCTCTGCGTCATCATCAAGTTCTTTTTCTGCTGCCTTGATGTCATTTTCGATGTGATCCAGCTTATCCTTGGGGATATTAAGCTGTTCAAGTACCTTGTCATCTCTCTCGAATATCTTTATCGCATACCATCTCTGCTGTTCCTCGGGCAGACCGTGTACCACAACCTCCTCGATATGTGCCAGCGCATGCTCTACAGGTCCCGAGAAAGTGTGCATCGGAATATCTTTATCGGCTTTTGCCGATGCTATTGCAAGCTCTGCAGCCTCCAGTGTCTTTTCACCCTTAAGCGCCGAGATCTCGATGATCTTACAGCCAAGTTTCTTGGCCAGTTCCTTGGTATTAAGGGAATCCCCGTTCTTACGTACGACATCCATCATGTTTATGGCTATGACCACAGGGATGCCGAGCTCTATCAGCTGTGTGGTAAGATACAGATTTCTTTCAAGGTTTGTACCGTCTACGATATTAAGTATCGCATCGGGTCTTTCACCTATCAGATAGTTTCTTGCCACAACCTCCTCTAAGGTATAGGGGGAAAGCGAATAGATACCCGGAAGATCGACAATTTTTACATCATCATGTTTTTTAAGCTTTCCCTCTTTCTTTTCCACGGTTACGCCAGGCCAGTTACCCACAAACTGGTTGGATCCCGTCAGGTCATTGAAAAGTGTTGTCTTTCCGCTGTTCGGATTTCCTGCCAGCGCTATTTTGATGCTCATTTCTTTGAACCTCCTTACATAACTTCGATCATCTCCGCATCGGCTTTGCGGAGTGACAGTTCATATCCTCTTACAGTTATCTCTATCGGATCTCCGAGCGGTGCTACCTTACGTACGTAAATCTCGGTACCTTTGGTGATCCCCATGTCCATGATGCGCCTTTTGATCGCGCCTTCGCCATGAAGCTTTACCACTGAAACAGTCTCTCCGACAGCAGTGTCTCTCAATGTGTTCATCCTCATCCTCCTGTATGTTCTTTTGATCCGTACCTTTGACAGTTTCAGGCAAAGGTTTCAGATCATTACTTTCATTGCCATATCCTCATTCAGTGCTATCCTTGATTCCTTTACCTTTACTATGACATTCCCTCCGAGGATATTCACTACCGTAACTACTCCTCCCGGCGTAAATCCGAGGTTCTCAAGGTGTTTCTTTACCTCAGGAGCTCCGCCCACTTTCTTTATCACGTTTTCTTCACCAGGTGAAGCATATAATAACGGCATCATCAATGCACCTCCCATTTATTAGAGTTGACTAACCCGTTGTCAAAAAAATAAGTTAGTTATCTGTAACACATAATGTTATACACAACTAACATTAGTTTGTCAAGTATTTTTTTATATTTTTTTAATAATTGCTCTTGACTAAATTCTACATGATGATAAAATGGTTTTAGTTAGAATAAATACTGACTTTTCAAGGAGCATTATTTTATATGATAACTTTTATTATAGGTCTGGCCATACTGGTGGTCGGAGGCTTGATATACGGGAGAGTCTGCGAGAACGTTTTCGGACCCGACGACAGAAAAACTCCCGCTTATGCCAAACAGGACAATGTTGACTATGTTCCCATGAAGCGTTGGAAGAACAGCCTTGTCAACCTGCTTAATATCGCGGGGACAGGTCCGATCCTCGGACCGATACAGGGTATTCTTTTCGGTCCTGTGGCTTTTATCACTATTCCCATAGGCTGTGTGATCGGCGGTGCCATGCACGATTATTTTACCGGCATGATATGTACCCGCGAGGGTGGGCTGCAGATGCCCGAGATGATCAGACGATTTCAAAAAAAGGGTGTCTTCTGGTTCTTCACGGCTTTTGTTTGCATTACATGCTTCCTGTGCGGCGTTGTTTTTGTTTATACTCCCGGTGATATAGCTGCAACCCAGCTGTTCGGATTCGGCGGAACCGCAGGTGAGGTTTCAACCTGGATAATATACGGTGCGATCTTTATTTATTATCTCATTGCAACCGTTCTTCCGATAGATAAGATCATAGGCAAGGTTTATCCTGTTTTCGGTGGACTGCTCATAGTTTCAGCGATCGGCATCTTTATAATGCTTTTTGTTACAGGGAATCCTCTCTGTGAGCTTTGGGGCGACCAGACTCTCGGAGGTTTTGATTTCAAGGCTTATTTTACGGCTCAGCATTTCATACCTGCGTTCTTTGTAACGGTGGCTTGCGGCATTATGTCAGGTTTCCACAGTACTCAGACTTCACTTATCGCAAGAACCATTGAGAGTGAAAAGCACGGCAGGATGACTTTCTACAATATGATGCTATGCGAGGGCTTTATAGCTATGGTATGGGCTGCCGGAACCATGGCAGTGATCGGGCTCGGTGCCGAAAATGCGGGTATTACCATGCAGATGACAGAGAGTGGCTGGGGATATTTCCAAAGCGTCGACGGGGTAATGCAAAAAATCTCCGCCACAAGTGTGGTCGGAGTTGTATGTAAATATATGCTTGGTAATGCGGGAGGGATCATCGCGATAATCGGTGTCATCATACTCCCGATATCCACCGGGGATACGGCATTCCGTTCGCTCAGGCTTATGATCGCGGAAACTTTCCACATCAGGCAGGATTCCGTAAAGAGACGTCTGGTGCTCTCCGGAATGATCTTTATGCTCGCGCTCGGACTGGTGATCTGGGCAAAAAATGACAGCAACGGTTTCAATACAATATGGAGGTATTTCGGCTGGGCAAACCAAACCGTTTCCGTATTTGCAACTTCATCAATCTTTGTTTACCTTGTGCGTTCCGGCAAGGCAAGGTTTGCATGGATGCCTGCCATTCCTCTCGTCTTTTATTCGTTCATCACATCCGCGTATCTTTTTAATGCGCCGATAGGTTTTTCGCTCGATATAGGTATCGCCTACATCATAGCCGGTGTATTCACCGCGTTCGTGCTCGCCGGGACGGTGTATACGGCAAGGAGGTGACAAGGGCAACCAGGCGATGGTCCTGTTATCGTTCCGATCGTCAGCCAAAGCTCTTTTGACGAAGCAATGGTTCTTATTGTCAATAAATGATCGTGACAAAGTTATGTTTCTACTGTCACTAAATTATGCCTTTCCCCGGGGTGATGCTGTCAGCGAAGCTGACTGATGAGGTAATTCTCCGCTTCGCTAAGAATGACACCTCGCAACAGCTTCACATTTCCGAGGCAAAGAGTTCCCAAAACGCAACTGCGCTTGCGGCTGCAACGTTTAGGGAATCAACACCGTTGTACATAGGGAGCATTACCCGGTAGGTACAGGCGTTTATTATTTCTTCGAGAAGTCCGAAGCCTTCATTTCCAAGTATGACCGCAAGCTTTTCTGAGTTTTTTATCTGTTTGTCTCTGACGGAGTATGCGTTTTCGGTCAGCGCCATTGCCACGGTTTGGAAACCCATACAATGCAGGCGGTCTATAAGCGCCGTTCCCTTACTTTCTTCTTTTCCGGTAACGGTCCACGGTATCTGGAAAACGGTCCCCATGCTGACCCTGCTGGATCTTCTTGTCAGCGGGTCTACGGATGTATGTGTCAGCACTGCTCCGTCTGCTCCGAGTGCTGCGGCGGATCTTATGATGGCGCCCACATTTGTGGGATTTACCACGTCATAAAGTACCGCAAGTCGTTTTTTATCAAGACAGAATTCTTCAAGACCCTGTACCTTTTTTCTCCTGAATACAGTCCAGAGTCCTTTTACCAGCGCATATCCTGTGAGCTTTTCCACAATCTCATGTCCTGCCACATACACTGGAATGCTTTCCGTCTTTTCTTTTCCGAATATTTCTGTGATCTTTTCGAGAACCGGTCTGCACTCCTTGTCGAATTTTTCTTCTTCGGCAAGCATTGACATGGGTTCATAGCCCGCCTCAAGCGCCCTTAACGTAACGTTTGCGCTTTCCGCAAGAAATATCCCCGGTTCGGGCTCATAATATCTGTATAACTGTACTTCCTTCAGCTTTGAAAAAACTTCCAGCTCCGGAGCTTCAAGATTTTTGATCTCAGTTGTCTGCATTTTTCTTCTTCGTTTTCCTGGGTGAAATATAGAATCCGATAAGTGCCGCAACCATGCCAAGTGCCAGCACTATCACGCCGCATATTACATATTTCATGTCCGATTCGGGGTTGATCACGATCTCGCCGTCTACAACAGCATAAGTCAGGTATCCGCTGTCCCCAACCTTTATGCTGTCAAGGCTGTCGTAGGGATGCGTGGTCTTATATACGTGCTCCTTGCCATCAACGGTATAAGTATATTCCACATCAAGTATATTTTCTATGTTAGCTTCTTTTATACCTTTCTTTCTCTCGTCTTCCTTTTCCTTTTCAGAAAGATTTCTTTTTCTCTCCGTTATGGATGTAAGCTTTGCGGGAGCCTGCTTTAAGTCTCCGGATTTTACATTTCCCTTATAGAAAAGAGCGCCATAAATAAAAAGTCCAAGTCCAACCACCATAAATACCAGCGCAAAGATGATGCAGGTCCTTACTGTTGAAGACAGGCTTTTCCATCTGAATTTTTTCTTTTTGGCCATTTTTTGTCCTCCATAGTTTTATATCTGTCTCAGATGTTTCTGAGACTACAATTTCAATGTGATTAGCTAAAATTTCAGAGACTTGTCTCAGAAATTTCTTAACGCGGCGCTTAAGCAAAGCTTAAGCTTTCTCGCTAAAATTTCAGAGACTTGTATAAAAGGTGCGGTCGTATTCATAAAGTACGAGAGCTGCTGCAACAGCGATATTGAGTGATGACTGGCCTTCAACCATAGGTATCTTCACGTAGTCGGTACATTTATCAAGTATTTCTTTTCTTACGCCGTTGCTTTCGTTCCCGACAACTACCGCGAGATTGTCGGAAGAGAAATCCATGTCATAGAAGTTCTCCGATTCGAATCTTGCACTGGTTCCCCATATCTTAAATCCATGTTCGCGCAGTAAGTCCATCAGTTCAAAGTCATCCGAGCAGAAATATATCGGCAGTCTGCCAACAGCTCCCCGCCCGCCCCTTATTGCGTTCTTGTTAAAGTGATGTGTTGAGGGGCTGAGCAGTATGACCGCATCCACACCCGAGGCATCGGCAGTCCTTAAGACCATACCCAGATTGTCCGGATTCGCTATGCCGTCAAGTATCAGAAAGAAGTTCTTTTTCCGGGAGATTATCAGTTCGTTCTGTTCAAGGTTCTTTATCCTTGTAATACACAGGATTTCAGGCACTGGGTTTGTGGTCGTCATAGACGACATGATGCCGGAGCTTACCCTGTAATATGCAATCCCGTTCTTTTCACAAAGCTCAGCTATCTCCTCACGGTCTTTTGCGTCTATATTGTCAGTATATACTACCTTTTCAACCGGCAGACAGTCCTTTAGCGACCTTTTTACCATGAGCATGCCTTCCATGACCACATGGCCTGTCTCTATCCTCGCCTTCAGCGCGATGTATTTCTTGAACTCCGCTACGATGTCGTCTTTTTTGTTTGCTATTATCCTTTCGCCTTTTCGGAAATCAATCGAAAAGTCCCTCGCAGGATCAGCTTTGCGTTGTCCTTTTATGTGACAGGGCTCTTCTTCGTCCGGACCGGTGATATATTCTTTCATCACGCTGTTATATATGCAGTCAAAGTAGAAATGCATTTCCTTATGGTTTGGAACACATCTTATCAGCTCCCTTAGCGCTCTTTCGCTGTTTGCGGCTATCAGGCATTCCGATCCGTCCGTTACGAGCACGCCCGAAACGGTGTGGATTGTGCATATATAACAGGTGTTGTTTTCTTCTTTAGTATTTAGTAAGCTTTCGATTTTTTCAAGGTAGACTGCGTTTTCAGCAGCGGCTTCCGTGCTTTTTTCGACGTTCTCAAGAAAGCTTTTTACTTTCTCAAAATCCTCTGTTTTCTTTGCCATGTTGTTGATGTTTCCTCCCGGCTGATGCTTCCGGATATAAGTCTTTCGGTATCAGTCTGTTGTATATTTCATCATTAATTTTTTAAATCTCAAAATAAGCGGTAGCGGGAAAACCGCTACCGCCGTATATTTTTTCATTGCTTAAGATCCTTCGCTGGCGCTCAGGATGACAAACCCGGATTCGCTCAGGATGACAATCTTGGATTCGCTCAGGATGACAAATTTGGATTCACTCAGGATGACAAATATCAACCCTTAGCAGTTGAGGTGTCTGTTATAGTTTTGAGTATTACTCCGTATAATTCTGTAATATCTCCTAAATCAGCAAATCTTGAGTGTCCTTCTGCTTCCTTGCTTATTATAGCTTTAAATGTGATCACGCATCCATCCTGCCATGTCACATATACTACATACATGTTTCCATCACTAGAGGGAGTATCAAAAGCAGTATAAGCATAATAGATTTCCTGCCCGTAAGGGTCTGTTTCTGAAGATATCGTATATTCAGAAGGATCAATTCCACCTTGCTGCATGATAGAATTGACACGATAATTTCCGTAATGATTCCTATCATCCTGGGTGGAACCTATATAACTTTTCAGTCCTTCCTCTCCGAGATATTCGAATTCTATATTGAACCAGATTTCCTGAGTTGAAGAACCATTGTAGCTAAATTGGTAATTTGCTCCGCCGTTAGCCTGAGACATATCAAAACAATCAGGATAATAGAAGCCGCGACTGGTTGATTCATCAACCACATATATCCATTCTGATTCATCTAAAACTTTATCCAGAGTCAGACCGTAATCTTCATCATATTCCTGAATCTCTTCACCCTCGCCTTCATATCCTTCGTCTTCGGGCGGATCGCTCATATTTTCTATATTTGATTTTGATTTCGAACCCGTATCATTGTCAGCGGTTTTCGTTTCCGAAGATTTTGAACCGGAAGTGGCAATGACGATGACAACAACTACGATAGCAATAACTGCTACAGCTCCTGCAATTATGAAAGGAAGGTATTTTTTAATGCCACCTGCCTGTGCCGGTGCCGAAGCTTTTGCCATTGCCTTTGCGGCTGCTCTCTGTTCCGCTTCCGCTGCCTTTGCGGCTCTGGCTGCCTCTGCTTCCGCTGCCTTTTGTGCCTTCTGTGCCGCCTTCGCCGCTTGGGCTTCCTGTGCAAGTCTTGCTGCTTCTGCTGCCCTGGCTTCCTGCGCAAGTCTCGCTGCTTCTGCAGCCTTTGCTTCCTGCGCCTCACGTTCTGCCTGTGCAGCTCTTGCAGCTAAAGCTGCATTTTCAGCCATGGCTGCCTGCTGGGCTTTTTCTGCTTCAAGTCTCTGAATGTCTTCAAGCATCTGTTTTTTCTGACGTTCAAGTTCCTGGATTCTTTCTTCTTCAGCCTTCTGGGCTTCTTTCTGAGCCTCCTCGGCCTGCTGTCTCTTACGCTTCGTCGCAAAAAGGACATCAACTTCACTGTCGTTTGTACTCATAGATACCTCTCTTCATCGATACGGGCAAAACCCTTGTTCACCTTGTAAACTGAGATATAAACTTCCATGCCTGCTCACATGTATGATGCCTGAATTCATGTACCTGATTATCTATGCTTGCAAATGCGGTACGGCATACGCCGTCCTCGCTGTCATAATAATTGATAGTCAGGGTCGAATCACGCGAATCATCATGTATCTTTTCTACACGATCACCTTTAATGCCCCAAATCGGATCTTCCCAGTTATCCTTATCCGCATAGCTGATGTCAAACTTTTTCTTAAGCTTATTGACGTCTGCCGCGTACTGGATCCTCTCTATACCGGATTCTGCCTGGAACGGAAGCTCGGGAAGATGTGACTTTTCGCCTCCCGAGTAGAACAGCGGTACAGGAACATCTGTATTGATGCCGTCCTCTATGGACTTTCCGAACATGTTGTTCCTTACGGGGAACAGTGCACATCCCGGTGCAACTCCCGCAAAAACCTCGGGGTATTCCTGATACATATCCCAAGTCTTGCCGCTTCCCATAGAGAATCCCGATGCATAGATCCTGTGAACATCTATATTGTATTTCTTCTTTAAATCTTCAATGACCTGAATTGCCTCGGTAGCAGTAACGTCCTGATGATTTTCTATTGCGACATAAAGGAAACCGTACTTGTGAGCGACCTCCCACCATCCCGATACAAAGGTTAAGAACATTGACGAATCGCCGCCGCCATGAAAGCCCATAAGAAGCGGTACAGGTCCTTTGTCGAATATTCCGTTGTTGTAATATGCGAAATATCCTACCTTATGCTCTTTTGTATCTTTGAAACGTCCTCTGTTATCAGGAGATGTACTTACTAAAGTATAACCATCTTCTTCTGTCATGTCAAGTGCAGAAAAATCAGGTTCTATTTCCATGTTTCCACACCACATCTTGAACTTTCTGACAAATGCGGCAAAGTCTGCCTTATAGTCGGCTGAATCCTTTACCAGAAGGTTCTCGCAAGCCTTAAACGCTTCATTTATCTCTTTACTGTTGTTTACGCTGAGTATTCCGATGTCCTTACGTTCAACCTGAGGCACGACGCTCAAGTTTTCCATCGAGCACATGGCAGGAGTTATCTCACCGGGTCCCCAGAGATATTCACCGTCAAGCTTCTTCAACAGATGTGTCGCAACATAGTCAGCCGATGCCCCGTAGCTGTAGATGTCGGCTCTGAAAATAGCTCCCCTTATGAAATATCCTTTGAATTCCCTTGTAAAGAAGTCCATAATCTCTACGATGCCATCCTTATATGAAGGGTTCATCTTTATCTCCGCTATAACGGATGCATATAGGTCCTCGTCAGCGTTCTTCCATCCGCCCTCACATGTAGGGTAAATGAAAAGCACACTTGAATCCACCTTGGATGCGATGTCTGCAAGTCCGCTCTCCGATGCGAACGCCACAGCCTCCTCCATTGTCTTCCTTGTCTCTTCGAAAACAAGGAGCAGAGGTGCCCTGAACCCATAGTTGTTTACCTGTCCGTCTATGTCCGTCTTCGGTACATAGCACTTAAGATAAAACTTTTCGTAATCATGCTCCCAATACTTTCCGCCATCGTCAAATATCCTGACCTCCGGCCTCTCCATCATTGCCATTGCTAAACCCTCCTTCGTTTATGTTTATTAATGTTCATTTTATCCCACTGAATATTTTCATCCTAAAGAGCAATATTATGGATGTTCCGATCTAAAGCCGTAAAGGCTTTTCAAGCAAACTTGAACCGCTTTGGGACTCTTGACCTTAGCATCATATTATGCATTCGGTTCGGTATAGCCTTTGAAAGCTATCTGGGCGAAATTGTAAAATCCGAGATACCAGATATTAAAATCATGTCCGCCCGGCTTCTCCTGCCACAGGAAATTCTCTTTTTCGGTAAATATGTCGCTTATGTTTGCAAGATTCTTGGCCGCCGCAGATGCGCTCGCATATGCAATGGTGTCATTTACACCGCATATATTATAGAAGAAATCAACTTTATATTCCGATTTCTCCACAGTATCCTTTACCTTTGAAGCATTGTAAGAAGTGGGTGCTGCGGAGAATGCTCCGAACCAGCTGAACAGATCGAGGCATTCACACATTCCTATGTTGATGGTCTGCATGCCGCCCATGGAAAGTCCCGCCATGGCTCTGTGTGTACGTGACGCCTGCATGTCGTATCCGTTCTCGTCATAGTCCGCATATGTTGAATAGTGGCTTTCTATATAGGGAATAAGGTCATTCCTGAGCTCATATCCGAATTTGTAGAACATGTCGTTACCCGTTGTGTTCGAAAGTGCCGACGCTTTTCCGTTAGGAGTTACGACTATGAAGGGCTCGATGTCGCCTCTTGTGATCAAGTTGTCCATTATCCTCTTTACCTTGGATTTCTGGTCAGTGTTGAGCCCCCACTCATTCTCGCTTCCGCCGATACCGTGGCAGAGATAGAGCACATTGTACTTTTTGCTCTCGTCGTATCCGGGCGGAAGATATACATATGCATACTTTTCTTTAGGCTCGTTGTCTCCTAGATAGTCTTTTGCCATGTATGTTATCTTTTCAACCGTTCCGCCGCCTTCTGAAACCGCCGTAGTGTACTGGAGCGGGATGGTCAGACTAATCTGCGCCTGTACAGGTGTAGGCGTCGCCGTGGGTGCGGATGTAGCTGTGGGCTCGGGTGTAGCTGTAGGTTCCGGAGTCGCTGTAGGCTCGGGTGTAGCTGTGGGCTCAGGTGTCGCTGTCAATTCCGGAGTCAGTGTAGGCTCCGCAGCTGTCGTGGGTTCCGGTGTGGCTGTAGTTTTAGTATCTTTTTCAGATGTACTGTTTGCGCAGCCGAAAACCAGACACATTGTAAATAATAACAGTAAGGTAATAATTGTCTTTTTCATTTGATCTTATGCCTAAAAAGGCTGTTCCTCCCTTGATCTTTTGTTACAGTGTATATTTTACTACTTTTAAAAATCCATTACAAAACATATATTTATGTGATTTTTACAGATATTGCTTGATTTTTCAGAAAACACTCAATACCTGTCCAGAAACTCCACGAGACCATCGTGATTGTTGTCCAGGGTTGTAATGACATCGGCCGAAGCCTTTGTTCCTTCCGATCCGTTAAGCATACAGATGCCGAGTCCCGCTGCTTCGAGCATACTGTTATCGTTTTCGGCGTCTCCTGCGGCTATGGTACGCGATACTGGTACTCCAAGCTTATCCGCCAAGGCATGCACCGCTGTTCCCTTGCCGTATCCCTTCGGGATAAGTTCAAGATAGTAAGCTGAGGAATACATGGTATCTATAATCTCCCCATATCTTGATGTCACCGCATTCCTGAAGCGTTCCTGCTTTTCGTGGTCGTGAAGCTCTATGCATATGACCTTGCAGGGATCGGAGTCGAGGTACTCAAGCGGATCGGGGCTTATGATCACAGGTGTCTTCACTACCTTCCTGTAGTCCTGTATCTCCTCGTCATCCTTTCCGCAAAGGATATATTCATCATTATAGGTATGCACATAAACGCCGTATTCATCGGCCATTTTAAAAATCTCCCTCACAATATCAAGTGGGAGCCCAACCTTGAATATCGTCTTTTTTGCGTCACAGTCATATATCTGGCATCCATTGTAAGCGGCTATGTATGTACCCGGAAATTCCAATCCAAGCTCCTTCTGTACACATAGTGCGCTGTCAAGTCCGCGCCCGGAGCATATGATAAAGCTGTTGCCTCTTTCAACAAACCGTTTCAAAGCATCATGAGTTTTGGGTGAAACATTTTTATCGGAAGTAAGCAGAGTATCGTCTAAGTCGGAAAAGAACAGATACTTCTCATTATTCTCTGTCATGTTGCTGCCATTCCTTTTCTTTAATAATCAATTCCGATTTTAACACACATCTCTCCTACTGGCAAGTAAAAATCGGGATTCGCAGATTAAGGCTTCCTATTTTGCTTTATTATGGCTTTATTTACTTTTCTTCATATATATAATGATATTAAGAACTAAAGTTCAAAAGTCATTAACGAGATGATCGGTAAGGATCAAAAAACGAAAGTTACATGAGTCAGTTTGTTGTTCATTTAAAATCATAACGGAAAATGCCGTACGGCAGTGAAAACTGTCATACGGCATTTTCTATTACCACACTATCGCCATTTTAAATATTATTAAATGCCGGTTCGGTTACTATAGGATGAGACCATATATCCCCTTCTACATTTATCCAGCCACTCTTTTTTGATTCTGTCAGTTTAATATATGCATACTTAGCTTCACCATTTACCATTTTGATTTTTGTCATTTGAAAACTCTCACCTTTTTTAATTGTGTAAACCACTTTTCCGGATTTAATCTTATTATATAACGAGATATCGACATCAGCCGAATACACAAATTTCTTACCAAACCAATGTGATGTACTGGCTTTTAAGGTTGCATTGCTTATGTTCGCTTCTTCGAGCTCACCATT
>JAEEVO010000161.1 GCA_016290905.1 Lachnospiraceae bacterium
GCGTAAGCCGTGCATTTTCAGCTCCTGCAGGCATGTATTTATCACGGAGCGTATATATACCCATATCATCCTTATCATCAGATAAAATTGAATATGAATTTCCGCAGCCTTCAACATTAACGGCAACAAATTCACCCGAAGAAAGCTTCATAAGTGACAGGCCGAAATCATTGCCGTAGGACCTTGTGACTGCATCTTTCATATGGCTGTCGTTCTCCGGCAAATAGCCTACATGTCCGTCATAAAATTCTCCGGTGAACATCTGCCATGCCTTGTAATTCTCCACATGATCCTGGGTTTGATCGATCTCTCTGAATATCGGCTTGTATTTTGCATAAAGCTCATCCCAGTCAATCCCCTTTTCCTCTGCGAGGATATAATGCTCCTTCATGGATTCAAAGCCATTCTCAAAATCCTTAAGATAATCAACCCTGTTGTAAACAGGTGAAACCAGAATGAATATCAGATTCGAGACAATCAGTAAAGCCGATAATCCGGTGATGATCCGTCTTTTAAGGAAATCTCCGACTTCGGTGAAAAGGGTCGCAGCCACGAGCATCGCTGCCACATACACTCCGATATGGAAAATATTGAATTCATCAAAAACGATCTCAAGTATTGCAATAAAAACAGGTACCGCGTAGAGTATCCTCCAAATGTTAGAGGGCTTCTTTTCCGGTGCTTTGGCCATAACAAACAAAAAAACAATATATGCCAGTTCTAATACAAAAAATACAATATTCATTTCCTTTCCCCTTTTGTCACTTAGGTAGTGTCAATTCTGACACTCCTTTTTTTATTACAAACCTTTATTTTTCGGGAGTTCAAAATAGAAAGAGCATTGACCTCCCTTTTTGGTATAATGTCAGCGACCAAACTCACAAAACCCGAAAGGAGCCAATGCTCGTGAACATTATACTTTATTTACTTCAAATCATTCAACAGCTCTATCAACAAAACTGCTGGTTATTAAACTTTATCTGCAGATACATCCCCCTCAAGCAGTGGGCCTTCGATGATTCCCATTCACCAAAATATCAAAAGTTCAAAATCGATCAGCTTCCAAAGATCGTATATCATAAGCAAGACTGGGACTGGAAGGATCTCAACTCTTATTATGCCTGGAAATATGGCAAACCCGTAAAACCTGTGAGGCGTCGTTCTGAAAGTGAAATCCCTGAGGACTGCATATGTCCTTCCTGTAAAGCCCCTCAGCCCTTCCTCTATCGGAACAATGGTAAATGCGGTCAGCTTTTATGCAAAATCTGTGGTTCTCTTTTCTCACCTGATGAGAATCGCTTTTCTAAAAACTATACCCTTAAGTGCCCTCACTGCATGCATGCCCTGGTTCCCAAAAAGGATCGTAAGCATTTCATAGTACATAAATGCATAAATCCTAAATGTCCTTACTATGTCAAGAACCTCAAAAAGGTCAGTAAAGATGACTTAAAAGAAGACTATGGCAAGAATAAATATAAACTCCATTACATCTATCGCGAGTTCACGATGGATTTTTTCAAGATGGATCTTGATCATCTTCCAAAGAACGCATCGTCCCTGAAATTCAGCAAGTTCGATTCGAACGTCATGGGGCTCTGCCTTACCATGCACATAAATCTTGGAATGTCCTTACGCAGGACCCGATATGCTCTCAAAGAACTATACAACATAAACATCTCGCACCAGCAGATAGCCAACTATTGCAAGACTGCGGCTATGTGTGTAAAACCCTTCGTTGATAATTACGATTACCATGCCGGTACTGTTTTTACTGCCGATGAAACCTACATCAAGATCCGAGGTATAAGGGCATACATCTGGTTCATCATGGATGCGGCCAAACGTTCAATAATCGGTTACCGCATCTCCAGCGAAAGAGATGTCGGTGCCTGCATAATGGCTATGCGCATGGCGTTCCGACGATTCAAAAAGATTCCGGAAGGATTCCGCTTTATAGCCGATGGTTACAGCGCATACATCCTGGCAGCCCAGCAGTTCTTCCATGAGTTCGGCAACGATTTTAAATTCGATATCACACAGGTCATAGGTCTTACAAACGATGATGCGGTATCAAAAGAGTTCCGTCCATTCAAACAGATGATAGAGCGCCTTAACCGCACATACAAAGCATCGTACCGTCCCACAAACGGTTTCGATAATATCGATGGCGCCAACTACGATCTTGCACTCTGGGTGGCTTACTACAACTTCCTGCGGCCTCACGCACACAATGGAAACAAAGTACTTAACGACATCGAGATTCTCCGTGGTGCAGAGAGCATGCCGGGCAAGTGGCAGATACTCATCTTTCTCGGTCAGCAGACCATCCTTAAAATGCAGCAGGAAATCGCATAACGGCGCGGAACCGTCGTCAAGGGAACCGTGGAATACCGCAGCGGCTCTGCCGCGAGGATATGCCGCGAAAGTCCCTTGACATAAGGTTCACGGATCATCCTATATTTCGGGAAAGGGCAATGCCCCTTTCCCTGCTTCCGGCGAGGATGGGTGCGGGCAAAGCCCGCTATCGGGTCAAGGGACTCGTCCCTTGCGGGTTCTTAGGGCAGGGCCCTAAGCCCTCGGAGAGCATTGGGCCGTCATTTCTCTTTAATATCTGCAGTTTTCAAGGTTCGAAAGAGCCTTTTTCTTTTGCTCAGTTTTTTCATAGGTCACTTGACACTATCTCATACCTAATTCGTGGCAAGTGCTATACGAAGCTGCTTTGCATCCAGATTTTTATAAAATTCCTCTACATCTCTTTTCTCAAAATAAATATTGTATCTCAGCGTCTTTCCCTCACCTGATTCTTCGACATATTCCCCGGAGGAGTCAAAGGCATCTGCCACATATACATTGCTCCATCTGAGAGACACCTTTCCTTCCTCATCCTGAAGATAGATATGTATCCTGTCCCCCGGTCTTATACGTCCCCCCGCTGTCTGGTAATAATCCTCCGCCTTGAAGCCGATGAGCACCGGCTCCTTCATCCTTTCTGAAACAGGGTTAACTTTTCCGAGCATCTGCGCTGTGATTATCGTTCCTCCGCTTATGTCACAAACTGCCTTCATATTCTCCAAGCTTTCCTCGGCGCTGATCGCATTTTCCGGCACAAGTGATACCGGGAT
>JAEEVO010000055.1 GCA_016290905.1 Lachnospiraceae bacterium
ATCATCTGTATAATCAACGTATTCTTCGCAAGCTTCAAAGTCCCTGACCATCTTCAGGATATCGTCGTTTTGCTTTACGATGGCTCCGACCCAGCAAGTATCATTCTCGTCGATATCGATCAGCAGCTTATTGGGCTTGATCTTCTCAATCCCGTTCGGAAAATACTTTTCCATAAACTTATCTGCTGCCTTTGCTGCGTAAGCATTGAACGGAATAACAAGTGCCAGCAAAAGTGCCAACACACCTACGATAAAAATTCCTCTCTTCTTCATAGGATACCCTCCACATTTATATTGCCGTATTAACTTTCACGCGGTAATATTACAATACCATAAAATACATGTTTTTACAATATTTTTTTTAAAAAATCGACTGATGAAAACAGCTTCTACACCCCGTATTTTATCTTTATCCTTGTAAGCTTTTCCCCGAATGGTTTAGCCAGAAGATAAAGGAAGATGAAATTTGAAACGGCGTAAAGGATCGTATGCGGTATCGCATTTATGACCGACGCAATATACAGGTCTATATCGAAGCCGGCGCTGTACCAGAGCACTGTCCACACATCCATTATGAGCGAAAACAGGATACCGGACAAGACTCCGTAAGCGAGCAGGAATGCCCTGCTCTTTTTTAATTTTTCCGCCATAAGGCCTGCTATAAGTCCGATCAGTCCCCATGCAAGCATCTGGAACGCCGTGAAAGGCCCCTGTCCGAAATAGAAATTTGAAAGAAGTGCAGAGAGCGATCCAACCAGGAATCCCGCTTCACCTCCGAGATACATCGCAGTTATAACCGTAATAGCCGTAATCGGCTTAAAGAACGGGATAAAACGTCCGAGCACGGACAGCGCCGTCATAACAGCTACAAGTACCATTCTCCTGGTTCCGGTCACCTTTTTCTCAAAACCCGTTATAAACAGGATGAGTGAAAGGAATGCGACCATCAGCGATACAAAGATATGCTTCTGCTCGTCAAAAAGCAGTACTCCCGATACCGCCACCGCAGGGATCAGTATCAGCGGGATAACGATCTTTAAGATTTTCTTCAGTTTTTGATTCTTTATGACTATCATTATGCATTCTCCGATCGCATATTTAAACTTTAAAAATTTTTTTCAACTTTTTGAAACCGGATCCTCACGACCTTCGTCTAATGTTTGAAAACAAAAAAATGAAGCCTTTACATTCGGGTGACAATATAGTATTATCTAAAAAGAACAGCATGAACCCGTTAAAGCTACGGGTCGGAGGACACATGAAATACGATATTGAAACCCTAATCCGGGAATACGGTAACGATGTCCTGAAAACTGCATATGCTTATGTAAAGGACAAATTTACTGCCGAGGACATTTTCCAGGAGGTTTTTGTCAAGGTCTATAGAAATCTTGACAGCTTCCGGGATGAAAGCGGCATCAAGACATGGATCATCAGGATCACGATCAATACCGCCAAGGATTATCTTAAAAGTGCATACAGCCAGAAGGTGGTTCCCATGATGGAGTTTAAGGAGGATATGATCACCTCCGACAACGACTTCGAGGAGATAGAAAACCGTGACCGTGACAGGGTGATCAGAGAAACGGTCATGACTTTGCCGGAAGCATACCGTGAAGTCCTGTTATGTGTATATTTCCACGAAATGAGCGTCGCGGATACGGCTTCCGCCTTAAACATTCCGGACGGTACCGTCAAAAGCCGGCTGGCCCGTGCCCGGGAAATGCTTAAAACTAAACTGGAAGGGAGGTTATAGACATGAGCGATCTTAATATCGAAAAGGATAACGATATGGATATCAAGGCTTTATTTGAAAAAGATTTCGAAGCTGATGATATCTTTGTAAGCGAAGATCTTATATCACGTACTATGGCTTCCATCCGAGCTCTTGAGAATGATACTTCCGATGCAGCTCCGGAAGCTTCCGCTAAAACCACCGAACCGGAAAACACTTCAAAAGTTACTTCCATATCAAACCGCAGAAAGTTTTTACGTATCACATACGGCATTGCCGCAGCTCTTGTCATCGGTATCATAGGCTTTAGCATTTACCGTTTTGGCGGCACGCTGAAGCAGTCGGATAAAAGTAATGCGGATTCCTATATGAATACAGCTTCTTCCAAAACCGAGGGCAGTGACAATGCAGATTACGCCGGAGCTGTAAAGGAAGCTGACGCAACAGTCGAAAATAAGTACGAAGCATCCGAATCGGCACCCATGGACGACGAGCCTGAGAACGATGAAAACATCAAGCTCGATGCAGACGGAGCTGTCATGGACACTATAGAGAGCACAGCTCTCAGGCAGTCCGAAAACTATCCCGAAGTCGATATCGACATGAGCAACTTTTCCTACGGCATCGACCATGAAAAGCAGGCGATAAAGCAGGCAGATACCGGTAGTGTGCCTGAAGAAAAAGAAGTTCCCGATGATGAAACAGATGATGATAACTATACTCCGCAGGTTTCGCAGATGAACATAGATCCCGAACAGGTTCTTGACAGTATCTTTTCAGAATATGACTCGCTTTATACTGCCGATGACACCAAAGATAATTCCGCGATCGATACCGGTCTTCTTAAGCAATGCTCTTCCTATCAGCTTTTGATACAAGGCCTTCGTTCTCTTGAAGATCCTTTGACTCCCGTCATCTCGCTGCTTGAGCAGAGCACCGACAGTGCAAGAGGCGAATATGTTCTGGCAGTTATACTTGAAGACATATCCGGCGTATCGTTCAATGATGAAAACGGCAAACCTTTATGGACTTCCGGCAAAGAATACCTTGCCCTTTATAAGGCTCAGACCGATATTGACTGATCATGACCTATTGTAAGTACAGGCTCGCATATCCCCCTTGTCAGTCTGACTGCAAGAGTCGTATAATAATTGTTGTTTACAAAGAAGTCTTCGGGTTCTCCGACAGATACCGCTTCCCCCCTGAAAAACAGAGAGCATCTGTCGGAGCAGAGGGCTGCAAGTTCAACGTCGTGAGTAACCACCACACATGTGATGCCCTGTTTTTTAAGGAGTTTCAGCATAGCTGCAAACTCTTTTTTTCTTTTTGCGTCAAGTCCCTTGGTCGGTTCATCCGCAAGCAGCAGCTTTGGCTCCGTCGCATATGCTTTTGCAAGTGCAACTATCTGCTGTTCTCCGCCGGAAATGTCATACGGATGCTTATCCAAAAACTTATCAAGCTTATACGGAAAGCTTTCAAGCTTATCCAAGCCTTTCATGCTTTCAAGTTCTTCCCTTACGGTATTGTGCAGGAAAACGGTCTGTACATCCTGCGGCAGCATTGAAAGACACTTATTATACAGGCTTTGGTTTTTATATTCCTTAAGCTTTTTCCCAAACACCTTAACCGAACCGCTGTACGGCTTAAGCAGCCCTGCCGCTATGTTTAGCGCAGTGGTCTTTCCCGAACCGTTACCGCCCAGGATACAGAATATCTCACCCGTATATATTTTAAGCTTAAGATTCCTTATGACATCCTCCGAGTCTTTTGAGAATCTGAAATAGACATCGTTAAATTCCAGCGCAACTTCTCTTTTTGCCGGTTTTTCGATCTCATCTTCCATGCTTTTGCCGGCGCTTACCGGAAACAGCTTTCCGGTACTGCTTTCATTTACCGCCTTCTTTACAAACTCCCTGCCCTCTCTTATAGTAAGCGGACAGATCTTATCTGTATTTTCGCCATATCGTACATAATTCCTGTAAAGTCTGTAAGCTGCAGGGAGTGCGTCAAATATGCCGCTGTCCTCACCTATCCCGGCGATCACGTTCTCCGGTTTTCCATAACCCTTTATACGCCCGTCCTCCATCACCATAAGCTTAGAACAGACGGGAACAAGCTCTTCAAGCCTGTGTTCTGCTATGATGACCGTTAGGGCAAAGTCCGCATTCAGCTTCTGTACGGTTGAGAAAAAGCCTGCTGCCGATACCGGATCAAGCTGTGCTGACGGTTCGTCAAGTATCAGTATATCCGGGTTCATGACCATGACCGATGCAAGGTTTAATAGCTGCATCTGCCCGCCCGACAGTTCGTTGACACTTTTATCAAACCAGTCCTCTATCCCGAAATATCCGGAAATCTCCGCTATCTTTGCGGCCATGACGTTTCTCGGCGTCCCGATGTTTTCGAGTCCGAAAGCCAGCTCATGCCACACCTTGTCGGTAACGATCTGTTCCTTTGGATTCTGCATCACAAACCCGATGCGGGTATTCCCGTCCTCTTCTATCGGGATTTTTTTATCCGTTAAATAAACCTCGCCTGTTTTTTCGCCCAGTGGTGTCAGCTCTTTTTTAAGCATCCTTAAAAGCGTTGACTTACCGCTTCCGGTAGAACCGCATAATACAACAAAATCGCCCTCTTCCACCGTAAAGCTTATATCATTTAAAACAGGCGCAGTTCCGTTTGAATATTTAAATGTCAGATTCCGGACGTCAAGTATTTCCATCTGATAATCCCCGCTATCTTAAAAAATACCGGTATAAGAAGCAATGCTCCGTATGCCGCATATCCCGCAAAAGCCGCACCCTCTGCGGGATTCATCCTGAACAAAGGATAAAACTCGGTAAAAAACTCACCCCTCCCGAGCATTACCGAAACAAAAACCGTAAGTCCAAGTGTTATGACAATGATAACAATGTCCTGCCATCCAAATCCGAACAACGTGTATCTGGTGCGCTTTCCGCTTCCGTATCCGCGAGCTGCCATGCTGTCTGCGGTTATTATCCCGTTCTCAAGTCCCCATGACAGAGTCGCCGAAAACACGTTCATGCTTCCCTTTATCCTGTCGATCACGTTATCGTCCTTGTTTATACCGAGCGCCGTCTGGGCATCTGCTGTTATCCTTCGCTGATGCCTTAACATCGGCATGTATCTTAAGCCCATAGAGAGTATCAGCGCCGTTTTCGGCGAAAAGCTTCCAAAAAGATAGAGCAGCCTGTCCCCCGTCATTATCACGGAAAATACCCTGAACAGATAAAGGACGCCTACGACCATGACTGCGGAATTAAGTCCGTAGATAAACGCTTCCTTTGTTATCGGATTATCGTTTACCACAAAAAGTACCGTAGCTCCGTTATGTGAGAAAACCGGACGAATAATCGCAAGTATGAGGCCTATGCTAAGGAACATCATATGCGTCGAAAGCTTATGCTTCTGTTTCACCATGGAAAAATGTATCACGCCGCCAATGAAAGAGAGAACATGGAGTATCGGATTCATAGTAAACATGGTTATACCCGTGACCGACAGATAATACAGTGCAACAGTCACCGGATTATAGTCTTCAAAATTCCTCATGCCTTCTCCTTTTTATTTCATTGAATCGTTTCCGAGGTCTAAGGTATAACACCATTCTATTACATCACCGTCTTTTAAGACATAACCCCCGCAGCCTACCGACGGAAGCTCACCGTTAACCTTGTATACCCATCCCGAAAGGTCTCCGAAATCATGCTCATATAGATAGTTGATGCCCGATATGTAAACCATCTCGCTGCTGCCCTCATGCTCAACTCTTATGTTGTTTTTCTTTGCAGCCTCAAGAAGAATGTCGTACGCCGTTTCTCCCTCCGAGATATCGAAGCTTGACTTTTTAAGTATCCATCCGTCCTCGGGGATATGCTCATCCTTTTTCTTATCCTTAATGATATCACAGCTTATAGACATCGTGACCTTACCGGTTACGTTTTCCTTTGCGCCCGTATCCTTATAGTAGTTTTCTGCAGAAGAAAAATCGGTGAATATTACGAAAAGCACTCCTGCCGCGGCTGCCAGCAGGACAAAGATGTGGTTTTTAAAATGCTTCTTAAAAATTGTAAGGATACCGCAGATAACCACAGCCGCGATAAGTATCCCTATTATCACGTATTTCTTGTAACCGCTGTTCTTAGAGCCTTTTGTTTCCGAATCTTTTGTTTCCGAACCTTTTGTTTCCGGATCGGTGCTTCCGGTACCGGTAACATCTTCCGCTTTATCTTTTTTATCTGACGGTGTTTCCTGTCCGGCATCCTCTGCGCCGGTCTTGTCCGTTCCGTTTTCGTTCTCCGAAACAGATTCCGTGTTTCCTTTGAGATTGCTATCCTTATCATGGACATACAGAGGGCTCTTTCCTTCCGACATCCTTATGTAAGCCACAAGTGAATAAAAGCTCTGTACCGTTGCAGTGGGATTAGACTGTTCCCCCTGTTTATGCGAAAAGCTCCCGTCAACAAGCCTGTAAAGCTTTAAGCCGTCAAGCACGGAGTTTCCGTTTTTTATGAACCTTGCGTCACTGACACAGTCAATTCCAAGAGCCGAAAGAGCTGTTATGACCTGTGCGGTACTCTCGGCGTTTCTTACCCCGAAGCTCTGAAAATCACCGTTCTCAAGCTGCTTGTCCGAAAGGAAGCTTACGCCGTTTTCGACCATATCCTTTACTTTTTCGTAAAGTCCGGACTCTTCCGCTTTTTCACTCTCCGTACTTTCGCCCCGAATGCTTCGGTTATATATCGGAGCCAGTGCCTGCAGCACCATTGCCGTTACATCGACGTCTCCGTACTCCCCGGTTACGGACCATCCGTTGTCCGGATGCCGTAAATTTAGAAGGATGTCCGCGATCTCCTCCGGGCTCAGCTTACCGGTAAAACCGTTATTATAAAGATGCAGTCCGTAAACATAGCTGATGATGCTCTGACCACCGATGGTTTCATCATTTACGCACTTTTCCGCATATGAGGTATCCCCGCCGGCACAGATCAGCGCGTACGCAAATTTAAGCCTGCTTGAAGCACCTTTTATATCATTTTCTTTGAGGTACTTTTCAAGGGCACTGCGGTATTTCGAAAAGTCATACGCTTTATACCCGGACAGACCGAGTACATACCATTCTGCCTTTCCGCCTATGCTTTTTGTAAGTTCGGAATCGATAAAGGACTGAACATCCTTATCATCAGATGAGCCTGCATTAAATGAAAGAATACCGTCAATGATATTTTCAACTTCACCGACGGTTCCTTTATCATCCCCTGCGCAAGCTGGAATGCTTACGCAGAGGAGCATGCATATTATAAATAATATGGGAAAAAAGAATTTCCTTTTCATTATCAGTCAACAACCTTAACCTTATAGGTTACGCCCGCAAAATCAACTGTCTTGGGTGCTGTCTTTCCGGCGTTGGCTGACTTACTGAAGGTAACTCTGCCTTTCTTTCCGGTCTTTACAGTACCAAGCTTTGTTACGGTATAATCGATATTTTTTACTGTGACTGTGTCGCCCTTCTTAGGCTGAACAAATATAAGACATGTAGGAGGAACTATTGTATCATTGGAATTTACTGCCGAAACAAAATAGCTTCCTGCCTTATCAAATTCAAGAGTAACCCTGCCCTTTTCATCTGTGATGTAATCGGTAACATTCTCATTGATCACAAGCCTTGTGTTTGTAAGGGGATATACAACCGTATTCCAGTTCTCATCAAAGCCTGCGTAAGAAAGCTTAACTCTCTTAGAAGCTCCGTTCCTAACGCCGATCTTATGTGAATTGAAGAAGGCGTACTTATCAGAATAATACTCACCGTCAATATAGATCCAAGCGTTAATATAGTCACCGTCTGCTATTACTTCATCTGCACCATAAGCGGATAAATCATTATGATAATAACCGAAATTGTAGCTGGTATCGCCCCAAAGCTTATCAACGCCTAATCCAAACTGACCGATTGATGCAGCATAGCCTGCCTCTGCACCACCTTTATAATATTTCTCGTGCGCACAGTAAAGAGCATCCGAAATGGTGAGTGCACCGTCAGCATCGGTATCTGTAACTTCTACAGACTTCTGCTTTAATACTAAGTCGCCCTTGTCAGAAATAGAAACATATACTGTAATCTCACTCTGAGATGCCGTAGCTACAAGTACGGGTGTCTCAGTCTCGGCAGCATATGTTCCCACATTACCGGAAAATCCGGCAGATACCGTCACGATCATCGCCGCAATCATGATCATTGACAAAAATTTTGAAATTGTCTTTTTCATTTCTTAATCCTCCGTAATAATTTTCGGTATCTTAAAAAAACGAATAAAAATATCCGCTTTTTTAGATTGCCTTTTATTATACAGCGGTTTTTTGTATTGAGGATCAAATCCGGCACTCGCAAACGGCCATTGGCCTACAAAAAACACGGCTAAGTCTTCCGGCTCATAAACCTTACCGGTCCCATCTGCCTTCTCAAGGTTTTAACCTCAATGACTTTTTTAGGAAAGATTATTTGCGGCGTCATCCTTCCCGACAGGTTCGGTGTGGGTAATTCCCACGGTTTATTTACGGCGGCGTGCCCGCTCAGGTTTCCCACCTGATTCCTTACTCCGTTACCGCTGGATAAAACAGATTTTACCGGCCGCATTGCAGCGGCCTTTTTTAACTGTACAGGCGGACTATGCAGCTCTGCATGTCAGCCCTTGTTTTTTCTATATCAATTGTCTTAAATTCACCGTTTTCATAAAGTATCCTGCCGTCTACCATGGTCATGATGACGTCGGATGCCTGTGCACTGTAAACAAGTATGTCAGGTATCGAGAATGCGGGGAACATATGGGGCTTATCCATGGAGACTGCTATGATATCGGCCTTTTTCCCGACCTTGAGCTCTCCCGTATCAGACCTGCCCATGGCTCTTGCTCCGTTGATCGTAGCCATCTTAAGGATTTCCTCGGCTGTAGCCTTTGTCGCATCTCTTTCACAGTTCTTTATCAGTAGCGAAGCAAGATGCAGTTCCTCAAACATGTTAAGGTTATTGTTGCTTGCTACACCGTCGGTTCCTATTGCCGTATTTACACCCTTATCTCTTAACTTATCGATAGGTGCAAAGCCGGAAGCAAGCTTGCAGTTACTTGACGGATTATAGACCGCTGTGGCCTTCTTCTCCTTCATTATCTCAATATCGTCATCCTCAACCCATACACAATGTGCGCAGTAAGTACTCTCATCAAGTATCCCGCACTCATTTAAATACTGTATCGGAGTCAGTCCGTTATGTCTCTCTTTACACTCCACATGCTCCTTTTTTGTCTCGGAGACATGAATATTCACGGTTTTCTTTAATTCACGGTTTGCTTCGGCAATCCTTCTTACGAAGCTCTCCTTTGTAAGATATTCGGAGTGCAGGCAGAACTCAGCCCTTACCCTGTCGTCGGGATCATTCCATTCCTTTACGAGCTTTACGCACTCGTCAAATCTGCCGGCGGGTATTTCAGCGTCATCCGAAAATGAAAGACCTACCCTTGAGATATTTCCTCTTATTCCGGTCTCTGTCATGGCTCTTCCGGTATACGCCGGGAAATCATACATTTCGGATACGCAGGTTGTACCTCCGGCAAGCATTTCCGCAACGGCCCACCTCTCGCCGATCTCGACATCTTCGGGAGTAAGCTTCTCTTCTATGGGGAAGATCGCGGTCTCAAGCCATTCCTGAAGCGCAAGTCCTCCGCCGACACCTCTCAGCAGTGTCATGGGACCGTGTCCGTGCGCATTTACAAGACCTGGCATAAGCAATGCTCCTCTCATGTCCTTTACCTCATCACAGGCAGGGCAGGAAGCTTCATCCCCTATATATTCTATCAGCTTATCCTTTACACAGAGTACGCAGTTCTTAAGTACCTGAAATTCACCGTTTTCCCCTGTAGCAAGTATAATGCAGTTCTTAAACTTTACAGTCATCGTTTTCTCCTTTACATTCTCAGCATCCCGGCTATTTTTGCAAACACCTTGTCATCTGCCTTGATATATCTTCTGTCATAAGTGACCAGACCGTTCGTCTCGGTCTCGATATCCGAGAACTGAGTATAGATACACGCACACAGCCCCATTCCTATCGCAGGGACAACCTCGTTTTCATATACCTTCAGTATGGCTTCCATCAGCGTTTCCGCATTTTCGAAATACTTATAGCCATAACTGCTCTTTGTCGTGCTGTGATCTCCTATCTTTAAAGAATATCCTCCGAATTCCGAAAGGACGATCGGTTTTTCCGACTTCTTGGGAGCAAATTTCAAGAGGTAGCTGTGAATGCTTTCCACATCGGTGCGTCCTCCCTTGAACCAACCCGAAGTACTGTCAATGAACCTGGTGGAATCAATCCCTTTTATCAGATCGTATATCTGGCTGCTGCAAAACTGCCCCCAGCCTTCGTTGAACAGGGTCCAATAACATATTGACGGATGGCTGTACAGGCTCTTTACCGTATTCTTGGCTGCGTTGATAAACGCTCTTCTCGAAACCTTTCCCCTGTGCTTAAAACGGTCGGGAAGTTTTGTAAGTCCCAGATTAGGAAGAACTATATCCCTGAATTTCTTATATCTGCCGTTATTAACCATATCCTGGAACACTATCATCCCAAGCTTGTCGCACTGATAGTAAAACTCTTCCGCTTCAATCTTTAAATGTTTCCTTAAGGTATTGAATCCGAGGCTTTTTGCGGTCAGGATATCCAGTCTGTAATCATCCGGCTTTTCGGGAGTATACAGGCCGTCCTGCCAGTAGCCCTGATGAAGCACTCCATGGAAAAAATACGGTTCCCCGTTCAGGCAGAGCCTGTTTACCCCGTATTCTTCCTTGATCTCCAGCGTCCTTAACGCAAAATATGACTCTACCTCATCATTTCCTACGTATACGGTAAAATAATAAAGATGAGGATCCTCCGGCGTCCAGTGTCTTTTTACAGTAGGTGAAAGCCGTATCCTTCCGTCATAGAAGCGGTAGCTCTTACCTTCAAAAACTACCTTTCCCTCTTCTGCACCCTCTATCTCGATATCCGCCCAGTCGAGCGAGGGAGTTACCTTTATGCCCTTTATATAATACTCGGGAACAGCCTCTATCCATACCGTCTGCCATATGCCCGATACGGGAGAATACCATATCTCCTTGGGTTTTTCACTCTGTTTTCCGTAAGGAATGCTCTTATCCATATCGTCGATAACCTTTATGATAAGCTCATTCTCATCCTGAAGGAATGCCGTTATATCCACCGTCATCGGTCCGTCAACGGCCGTACACCAGTCAATGACATAACATCCGTTTACATATATCTCGGCCTTCTGTTCTATCCCGGCGCAATGCAGCAATACGCGTCTCCAGCGAAGCTTCATCGGAGCGTCGAAGAATTTCCTGTAAAACAGTCTGCTTCCCTTCTTATAATGTGTACCAAGACCTGACAGCTTTGACTCAACAGGATACGGAACCATGATCTTCATAGAGAATCTTCTCGGTATGTCCTCATACTGACCTACCTCGAAATCCCACTTCCCGTTCAGATTGAGAAAGCTTTTCCTTTTCATCTGAGGACGGGGATAGATATCCCATGGTATAATATTTTCTTCAATCATATCCTGATTTAAAGTCAGATCATTATCCATATATTATGAAACCTCTATGTGTTTTTCTCCCAGTTTCTTATCCACAGCCTTGTTTACAAGGTAAACAACAACGGCTGTAACCGGTACTCCGAGGAACATACCGATGAATCCGAAATATGCCCCGCCGACGGTTATACCGAATATTACCCAGATAGGACGAACACCGGTGGAATCTCCGAGGATCATCGGACCGAGGATCCATCCGTCAAACTGCTGGATTGCAAGTATCATTATTACAAATATCAGCGCATATACCGGATCTATGCAGAGATACAGCAGCACTCCGGGTATTGCTCCGATAAACGGGCCAAAAAACGGGATCATGTTCGTTACTCCGACTATTACAGCCACAAGCAGCTCGTAAGGAAGTCCGAATATCTTAAGCATGAAGAAGGTAAGTATTCCGATGATAAGAGAGTCGATTGATTTTCCGATGATGAAACCGATAAATATTTGGAAGCTCTCCTTGGAGTTGTTGATCACGCGCTGAGCCGTCTTCGGCTTAAATATGCAGTATACGATCTTCGTAGCCGCGCCTGCTATCCTTCTCTTGTCACATACCATATAGATGGATACGGCTATACCGAGAAGTATATTGATTATGGTCGTTATGAGTGATTTCAGCCAGTTAAACGTACCCGTAACTACGGTCGGTATCTTATCGCTCACCTTACTTAAGACGGAAGGCAGTAATCTCTTTGCTTCATCAACCATGCCCTTTATGCCGTTTTCACCGATATTGTTAAGTATCTCATCAACGCTGTGCTTCTCATTATCATCCTTCTTCTCGGAAGAATCTGCTACGGTACCCGTGGCATCAGAACCGGAAGAATCGACAAAAAAGGTCTTTGACTTATCGATCAGCTGTGAAATACTGTCGCTGACCTCGGGAACAAGCTTCATCATTCCAAGGACAAGAAGTCCGATGAACACGATATATGTAAGCGCAATTGAAAGTCCGGCCCTTACCTTTGCTTTCTTTATCTTTAAAACCTTTTCAAAGAACGAAGCGTCAAGGAAATTTACTATGGGGGTCAGCACAAACGCTATGATACCGCCTATGATAAAAGGAGACAGAACCGATATAAAACGCTTAATGGCATCAACTACCGGTGTGATATTGCTTAAGATAACTCCGAAAAGCACTACGACACAGAGTGCCGCTACGGCATATACCGTTATGGAGAAATACTTATCGTTCGGCACAAAATGCGCCCTTTTCTTTTTGACGTCTTCGACCTCTTTCTCGCCGGATCCGGATGCTTCAGCATCTTCAACATTTACGTGCATTTTCTTTTCGTCTTTTTCCTTAAAGAACTTAACGACTATAGGCTCTCTGTGGCCTTTTTCCTGAATGTTCAGTTTTTTCTTCTTCTTTTTGGAAAACGGATTGAGACTCATTTCCATACTCCTTTTATTTGTTTTTTATTTTATTCATTATAACTTTCTTTATCTGATCCTTGCGATCATGACAATATTCAGGTAACTTGGATACTGTCTGAATTTTACTCCGCCCGAACCTGCCTGAACTATGGTTCCCGTGCCCTGCAGCGTCTGTCCGGAGTAACCGTCATCCACGACATAAAGACTGTTTGTGGAATAATACATTGCCACATGGTCTATATTCATGTATCTGCCGTTATAGCTTCCGGGTGACCTTGAGAACAGCAGATCTCCGGGCAAAAGCTCCGAAACGGGCAGCTCACCGTAGGAAATCGTGTATCCGTTTTCCTCCAGGTATTTCGCAAGATCGGCTGCCGTAGGCGCATAGGTTTCATTTTTGATATTCAGTCCGGCTTTTGAATAGCTTCTCCATACCAGGGAGCTGCAGTCATAATAGCCTTCCTCCATACGCCTTGACTGGCTGTATTCGGCTAATCCTACAACTTCCGAAGCAGCTATCGCCGCTTTTGCACACGTTTCGCTTGAAACATTTACCGTATAATAATACTCATAACCGCCAACCGAAACGGTAACAAGCGTAAAGCCTCTCTTCTTTACCTTAAGCTTTCCCTTTTTCGAGATGGTCGCCACATCCGTATTCGAGCTTGAATACTTTATCTCCATGTCGTCCGGAGCGCCGGTAACGGTAAAGCTGAAGTTGGCACCGGGCCACGTCAGTATGTTGTTTCCGCTTACGTTTATGTCAACAATCTTAACCTTGTCATAGAAGGTTTTTCCGTCGACCCATATCGTCACACTGGCTGTTCCCTGCTTCAAAGGAATGAGCCTTCCGGAGCTGTCGGTACCAAGTACTTCGGGATTAGAGGAAGTGCAGACGACCTTTGACGAATACCTTCCGTTTACGATCTTGGGATCGTAGGTCTGGCCAACCCAAAGATAATCGGTAAAGGGCTCGTATTCCGGATTGTAGGTTGATACGGATACTGTCTGTGTGAGCTGTGTACCGTCATCCGTTTCAAAATTGATGAGATATATCGCAACTACATTATCTGCGTCCTCAGATGCATAGAAGGTTCCCTTGCTGTCAACCGTTATCGGGCAGCTCTCGGTAAGATCCTCGGGATAGCATGTATAATTCCCGACCGTCCATCTGACTATGCTTATTGATGTAAGTGTGGAATTAACCATCTCAAGACTGTTCTTGTAACCCGTTGCCACGCATATATCCTGTCTTGCCGGACCGGTCTCTACGGTATGCAGCGTGATCTTCTTCGAATACTGCTTCCCGCTCTTCTGTATGCCTATGAGACGGATCTCATAATCTCCCTTTTTCCCCGCGGTCACCGTAAAGCTTCCTTTTCCGTTGCTCTTTATTGTGGGGGCATCGGTCCAGGAATAGTCGTCTATACTGTTAAGAACCTGATAAGTCGCATTATATTCCTTAAGCTTCTTGATGCCGCTTATCTTTATATCCTTCGACTGACCGGAGTACAATACCAGCTCAGTCTCGGAAACCTTAAGCTTGTTTGCCTTAACCTTGATCTTACAGGTCGCCTCAAACCCGTCATGGCACGCGGTTATCACTGCCGTTCCGGTTCCCACGCAGGTTACCATTCCCCCGTAATCTACTCTTGCAACAGATTCATCCGAGCTGTAAAAATACGACCAGTAGTCAAAAGCTTCCGTATCCTGAAAATACTCCACTCCGTTATATACCAGGTTCAGCTTTTTAACATTTCCTTCAGCCAAGGTGATCTTACTTTTCTTAAATTTGAAATCGGATGCCTTAACACTTGTATTGCCGATAAGTACCGCGAAAAGCACGAACAATACGAATGCAAGGACCGTAAGCGCTATCCGTTTCCTTTTATCTGTATATGTCAGCTTAAAAACCATAAATTACCTCTCGATTTACATTTTTACATAGTGCCTCTATTAACATTATACCACAAATTCAAATTATGTAAACAGAAAAATACTACATAATTACACATCAAAGATAAAAAAATGCTTGTAAAAACACGGTTTATGAAGTATTATGTTATATGTAGGCTTGTGGTGAGGCGAATCGAGCCTGAGCCAATATAAAACAGGAGGATGTATTGATGAAATATGAGGGTTTATGGACACTTGTAAGTGCTCACGGGTTTGATGCCGCAACATTTGAACGTGTCTGGCTGACAAACGAGGAGCTGGTAAATGCGGATGAGGAAAATCCTTTAAAGATGATGGCTAATGCCATGCTGGAAATAAAAGAAGAAAGCCCGCTCTTTATCTATTGTGACATGACCGAAAAGGCTGCAGGCGCACCTGAAGAAGAGATAAACAAAGCCATCGAAGCAGGCCAGTGTGTTAAAATTGACGGCAAGATCATGATGATCCAAAAAAAGGAATGGAAAGAGGAAAACGGCGAGATCCTCTTGGACAGCGGTGAACGCGGAGAATTCCTCGGCGAGGCCATCAATCCCTTTAAGCCCATAGTTGAAGAAGGAAATACCATCATCATTGACAACACATATCAGTTTGTACGTTTCGGCGAGAAACCCACGGTTGTTAAAAAGACTGTAAAGGTTGTAAAGGAAGGCACTCCCGAGATGAAGGAAGCTGCCGGAACGTATATCGGACAATATACAAAGTTTGTTGGCGATCCCGAAGACAGCAGGAACACCGAAAAGCCCTTCAAGCTCGTTCTTAACGACGACGGAACAGGCATGAGCTACCGTAATGACCTTGAAATAAATATTCCCGACTGGACTGTTGAAAACGGCGAGTTCAAGCTCACGGAAAAATTCCTCGGGACGATCGATTATACCGGAAAGCTTGACGGCAAGAATCTCACCCTCTTTAACGGCGAGCCCACCAATGCATTTACATGCAAATATGTTTTTGTGAAAGAATGATCGGATAATTTATGTTTTTGTGAATGAACGGATAATTGTTAAAAGCCCTGCAGTACAGGGCTTTTTTATTCTTTGTCTGTCATCCTGAACATAATTGTCTGTCATCCTGAACATAATTGTCTGTCATCCTGAGCGTCAGCGAAGGATCTTTAAACATAAGGCTCAAAGATTCTTCGCTTCGCTCAGAATGACAATGATTAGCTTCAAAGATTCTTCGCTTCACTCAGAATGACATTGATTAACTATATCAGAACAGTCCGGCTATTAAATACACAGCGAGCGACATGATCCATGCGATACCGCACTGGAAAAGCACGATGGCGCATGCCCATTTTCTTCCGAGCTCGCGTTTTACGGATGCTACTGCTGCCACACAGGGTGTATAGAGCAGGCAGAAAACGAGCAGCGATAAAGCGGATCCTGCTCCGAGAACGGTTGCAACTGCAGCTCCTTCGCCAAAAAGCACCGAGATCGTCGATACAACGCTCTCCTTTGCCATAAATCCAGTAATGAGAGCTGTTGCTATCCTCCAGTCTCCAAAACCCAGAGGCTTGAATACCGGTGCAAGTACTCCGGCGATCACCGCAAGTATACTGTCCTGCGAGTTTTCTTCTCCGACCAGCTGAAGGCCGAATGTAAAGTTTCTTAAAAACCATATTACGATCGTAGCCATAAAAATGATCGTAAAAGCCCTTGTAAGGAAATCCTTTGCCTTGTCCCAGAGCAGATGGCCGACGTTCTTAAGACCGGGCATACGGTAGTTGGGAAGCTCCATGACAAACGGAACCGCCTCGCCCTTAAATATCAGCCGCTTGGAAACAAGCGCCGTAAGTATCCCGACGATTATACCGAAAAGGTACAGGCCAATCATTATAAGCGCACCTTTCCCCGGGAAGAAAAGTGATGTAAAGAAGGCATATATCGGAAGCTTTGCCGTACAGCTCATGAACGGTATCAGCATGATTGTAAGCTTTCTGTCCCTTGCAGAGGGAAGCGTTCTTCCGGCCATTACTCCCGGTACGGAG